>CAZTIX010000076.1:0-4767 GCA_964613935.1 uncultured archaeon | reverse complement strand
GGGGGGATATATCCCTTCGTGGCCCATTGGGTCTGGGGAGGGGGATGGCTGGGCGGGATGGGTTTCACAGACTTTGCCGGCTCAACAGTGGTGCACCTGGTGGGCGGCTCGGCGGCTCTGGCCGGCGTGATGGTTCTTGGGGCCAGGATAGGCAAATACGGCAAGGGCGGCAAGGTCAACGTCTTGGCGGGCCACAGCATGCCGCTGGCGGCGATTGGAGGTCTGCTGCTCTGGTTCGGCTGGTACGGCTTCAACCCCGGCAGCCAGCTGACCATGAACAGCGCAGTTCCGATGATTGCGGTGACCACGACCCTCGCGGCAGCGGGGGGGGCAACCCTTACTATGATGGTGACATGGGTGAAGAACGGCAAGCCCGACGTCGGCATGACGTTCAACGGCGTGCTGGCTGGCCTTGTGGCGATAACGGCGGGCTGCGCCAACGTCAGTCCAATCAGCTCGATGATGATAGGCGCTCTGGCGGGAATAATCGTGGTATACGCCATCGAGATGTTCGATAAGCTCAAACTCGACGATCCGGTAGGCGCGATATCGGTGCACGGCGTATGCGGGGCCTTCGGTACTCTCATGGTGGGGGTGTTCGCGGAGCCTGCCTACGGCGGCGTGAACGGCCTGCTCTTCGGCGGAGGTTTGAGCCAGCTGGCCGTCCAGGCCGTAGGGGTGCTGGCCACTTTCACGTTCGTCTTCGCCACGACCTTCACGGTCTTCAAGGCAATCGACGCCCTGATAGGGCTCAGAGTGTCGGAGCACGAAGAGGTGATAGGGCTGGACATCGGGGAGCATGGGCTGCTGGCCTACCCCGATTTCGACATACCCGTATAAGATGGACTCAATAAGGTTCTGGAAAAATCTGATGGGAGAGAGGGATGAAACTGATAATAGCGTATGTGAAAGAAGAAAGGTTCACTCAAGTCAAGAGTGAGCTGGACAAGGCCGACGTCCACCGCATGTCGGTAAGCAGGATAAGGGGCAGCGGACAGCAGAAGGGCTACGTGGAGAGTTACAGGGGGGCGAAGAAGGAGATAAATCTCATGCCCAAGATACGCCTGGAGATAGCCATTAACGACTCGTTCGTCGAAAAGGTGGTGGGGGCCATAAGCGAAGGAGCGCGCACGGGCAGCATCGGCGACGGCAAGATATTGGTGCTCCCGCTGGAGGACTGCGTCCGAATAAGGACAGGGGAGCACGGCATAAAGGCCATAGGCGGCAAGTCCGAGGAGCTGGAAAAAGAGAGAGACATGGCTTTTTCTAAATCCGTGGGCAAAACTAAGTAGATGGACGACCTCGACCTGAAAATCATCAAGGAGCTGCAGAAGGACGGCAGGGCGAGCTTCCGCGACATGGCCGGGAGGATAAACGTCTCGGAGGGCACCGTCTACAACCGGGTCAACAGGCTCCTGAAGGAGAGGGTAATAAAGAAGTTCATCCCAGACCTCGACTACTCCAAGCTCGGCTACGGGCTGACCGTCCTGATAGGCGTGATGACCGAGGGAGGGAGGCTCAAGGACATCGAGCGCAAGATTACCGAATCGCCCAACGTCAACGCGGTCTACGACGTCACGGGCGAGTACGACGCCGTGATAATCGCCCAGTTCAAGGAGCGCGAGGAGCTCAACGATTTTGTCAAGAACCTGCTCTCGGTCGAGGGCGTCAAGAGAACAAACACCATGCTGGCCCTCAACACGCTCAAGGAGGAGCACGGGGTTTGGCTTTAACGGTCCCCTGTCTTCGGTCTTGAGTCCCCGGTGTTCGGCACTCTTTTTATTCTGCTTTCTCTAATTACTCGAAATGACAGACGCGTACTCCGTCCTCGGGAGGGTGAGGGAGAAAAGGCCCCTGGTCCACCACCTGACCAACTGGGTGACCATATACGACTGCGCCGCAGCTACAAGGGCGGCGGGCGCGCTGCCGGTGATGGCCCACGCGCCGGAGGAAGTCGCGCAGATGGCGGGCATCGCCTCCGCGCTGGTCCTGAACATAGGCACGCTTACGAAGGGGCTCATAGACTCGATGGTAATCGCGGGCGAGGCGGCTAACAAGAAGGGAATACCAATCGTTCTGGACGCAGTGGGCGCGGGCGCCACGGATTTAAGGACCCGGGAAGCCAAGCGCCTCTTGAGCGAGCTGGACATAGATATAATCAAGGGAAACGCCGGGGAGGTCGGCGTGCTGGCGGGCGTGGAAGCGGAGGTGAAGGGGGTGGAGTCCATCTCGGTCGGGGGGGACCCCGCAGAGCTTGCCGCAACCCTCGCACGTGCGAGAGAAAGCGAGAAGGGCGGGCGGGCCGCCGTCGCAGTGACCGGGGAGAGGGACATCGTCTCCGACGGCGAGAGGACTTACCTCGTCAAGAACGGCCACGAGCTGATGGGCAAGGTGGTCGGGACGGGCTGCATGGCGGCCTCGGTCATCGGGAGCTTCGCGGCCGTGGAGGATAATCGCGCCGAGGCGGCCGCCTCCGCGCTGGCCTGCTTCGGGACAGCCGGCGAGATTGCCGCAACGAAGGCGGGCGGTCCCGGAACTTTCAAGGCCTTGCTGCTCGACGCCCTGCACGGACTGAGCGAAGAGGACGTGGAGGCGAGAGTCAGAATAGATGAACTTTAAGGGCTTCTACTTCATAACGGACAGCGGACTGACGAAGCAGGGGATAGTCAAAGACGTCGAGGACGCCATAGGGGGCGGCGCGACCATAATCCAATACCGCGAGAAGCAAAAGGACACCGGCCCCATGGTCGAAGAGGCGCGCGCGATAAAGGAAATCTGCGAAGGGAAGGCGACTTTCTTAATCAACGACCGCGTGGACGTCTGCCTGGCCGTGGGCGCGGACGGGGCGCACCTGGGCCAGAGCGACATGCCCTACGGGGATGCGCGCGAGCTGCTGGGGGAGGGCAGGACAATCGGCCTGACCGCCCACAACCTGGAAGAGGCCAAGGGCGCAGAAGCGATTGGGGCGGATTACGTGGCGGTCAGTCCCGTCTTCGAGACGAAGACGAAAAGTGACGCGGGGCCGGCGGCGGGTCTGGATTTGGTCAAAAATGCAAGCGAGGCGCTCGCAATCCCGATAGTCGCCATAGGCGGCATAACCCCGGAGAACGCCGGAAGCGTCATGGGGGCCGGCGCCACCACGCTTTGCGCCCTCTCGGCGACGATAGGCGAGGGCACAAAAGAGAGGGTCGGGGAGTTCGCCCGCATAAGAGATGCGTCGAAGTGATTCCCGCTTTTATTCGTTCAACAGTTATTAATCCCAAATTACGCTATGGCAAGGATAGTCGACGAGACCTTCGAGGCGCTCTTCGCGCTCACGGACATCCGCCAGCTTCTCAGGGAGACCAAGCCGTCCTACAAGCTCACTCCCGAGCAAAGGGAGCTGCTGGACAAGAAGCTTGCGCGCGCCCGCAAGGCCCTCGATGCCGTTGAAAAGGAGTTCGCCGAGAGAGGAAACTGACTCAAGACCGAAGACCGCAGACCCAAGATCGAAATGCACCCCATATGCGACATCCAGGTGAGAACCCGCGAAGAGGAGGACATCAACATACAGCCCATCCAGGCGGCTGGCCGCCTGACCTCCGACGCCATGAAGGCGCTCATCGCCTACGGCGACGGTTACTCGGTCTGCGACCTTTGCCTCAAGCCGTTCCGGCTGGACTTCATCAAGAAGCCGCCGGTCGCCGACTTCTACAAGGACCTGGCCGAGTTCGTCAATATGGACGTTGCGCGCGTCATGCCCGGCGCGCGAAGGGCCTTCCAGGCGGTCTGCCTGAGCCTGCTGGAGAAGGGCGACACCGCCCTGATAAGCCAGTTCGGCCACTACACCATCGGCCTGGCAGTGGAGCAGGCCGGAGCGCAGTGGAGGGAGATTCCGGCGGATGATAAGAACATAATCACTGCCGACGCCGCGGCGAAGAAGATAGAGTCGGTCAAGAAGGAGACCGGCAAGCTGCCCGGACTCGTGGCCATGCACCACTTCGACTACAAGATGGCCAACGAGCACCCGGTCAGGGAGATAATCAAAACAGTCCATGAGTATGACGTTCCTGTCCTCTACAACGGGGCCTATACCGTCGGAGTCATGCCGGTGGACGGAAAGAGGCTGGGCGCCGACTTCGTGGTCGGCTCCGGCCACAAGTCCATGGCCTCGCCGGCTCCGACGGGCGTCCTCGCCACCACGGAGGAGTGGGCCGAGAGGGTCCTCAGGACCACCGACGCCACGGGCGACGTCACCGGCAGGAAGTTCGGCATAAAGGAGGTCCAGCTGCTGGGCTGCACGGTCATGGGCGCGCCCCTGATAGCGATGATGGCCTCGTTCCCGCATGTGAGGGAGCGGGTGAAGCGCTGGGACGACGAGGTCAGGAAGTCCAATCGCTTCATATACGAGATTCTCAAGATAGAGGGCACGGAGTGCCTGAGCGAGCATCCCAGGAAGCACACCCTCACCAAGATACACACCGGCGGCTTTGACAAGGTGGCCAGGACCCACAAGAAGAGGGGCTACTTCCTGACCAAAGCCCTCTCCAAGCGCAACATAACCGGGCCCTTCCCCGGCGCCACCCGCGACTGGAAGCTCAACACCTACGGCCTGACCGATGACCAGGTCGAGTACACCGCCAATTCCTTCAAGGAGATTGCCGAGCAGAGCGGCTTGACCGTCTCTTAAAGCAGGATTTATTAATCCTGAGCGGCAAGATTAGCCGTGGACTACGTCTATCTGGACAACGACGCCTCTACTCCCCTGAGAAAAGAGGTCCTGGACGC
>CAZTIX010000075.1:0-4781 GCA_964613935.1 uncultured archaeon | reverse complement strand
GCAACCTCAGGAAGAACGGCGCGGAGGGCCAAGTCTCCTGCGAGGACGTCAACCTCTTCCTGCGGCGCTTCCGGTGTGACAAGTTCGACGCGCTGGACATCGACCCCTTCGGCTCCTCGATAGTCGCCCTGGACTCCGCTCTGCGCGCGGTGAAGCGGGAGGGGGGCCTGCTGTGTCTCACCTTCACCGACACCGCCCCCCTCTGCGGGGTGTCTGTGAAGACGTGCCTGCGCCGCTACGACGCGCGCCCTCTGAAGACGTCTTACGCCAAGGAGGTGGGACTGCGCATACTGATAGGCTCCTGCGCGCGCATGTCCGGCAAGTACGACCTCGCCCTCAGGCCCTTGCTCTGCTACAACCGGCGCCACTACTTCCGGCTGTTCCTGCGGACCGGGAACGGCGTCCGGAAGGCGAATAGAGCCCTCGAAAACATCTCATACCTCCAGCACTGCTTCAAGTGCGACTGGCGCGATTATGTCAGGGTGGACCGGTTTCTGGAAAGCTGCCCCGACTGCGGCGGTGACCTGGCCTGGGCCGGGCCGCTGTGGGCCGGGGAGTTCGCGGACGCGGGCTTCTGCGGGACACTGGAGAGCGATAATCCGGAAGTAGAAGAGCTGGCGGCCCTCATCGCGCGCGAGCAGGAGGTGAAGGTGCCCTTCTACGACCTCCACCACCTCTCCAAGCTGGCCGGGAAGCCGTGCCGCCCCAGAAGGGAGATAAGCGAGGCCGCCCGCGCGTCCGGGGCGAGGGTCTCCGAGACTCACTTCTCCAGGCGGGGAGTGAGGAGCTCGTCCGGGTTGAAAATTTAAACGCACTCTTTTATAGCTGGCCACCATAACATAACCTGATTCTCGATGGACACAGACAATGGTATCCTGGACGATACGAATCTGGACAAACTAAAGGCCTTGAACAACCCAAAGGTCATGAAAGTGGTTGAAGAGTACGTCAAGCTCTGCAGGCCGGCGAAGGTGACCGTGATAACCGACTCGCAGGAAGATATAGATTACATCAGGCAGCTGGCGATAGACAACGGGGAGGAGAAGCCGCTAAAGATGGAGGGCCACACAATCCACTACGACGGCTACTACGACCAGGCCCGCGACAAGAAGAACACGCGCATACTCCTGCCCGAGGGCAAGTTCATAGGAGAGCATCTCAACACCGTCGACCGCGACGAGGGTTTGAAAGAGGTGCTCGGCTTCATGGACGGGGTCATGGAGGGCAAGGAGATGCTGGTGAGGTTCTTCTCCCTGGGCCCCAAGGACTCGATGTTCTCCATACCAGCGCTACAATTGACAGACTCCTCGTACGTGGCGCACAGCGAGGATCTGCTTTACCGGACGGGCTACGAGCAGTTCAAGGGGCTGAAGGGCTCTTCCGACTTCTTCTACTTCGTGCATTCAGCGGGCGAGCTGGACGAGAAGGGCAACACCAAGAACGTGGACAAGAGGCGCATCTACATAGACCTTGAAGAGGAGCGCGTCTTCACCGTCAACAACCAATACGCCGGCAACAGCCTGGGGCTCAAGAAGCTGGCGCTGAGGCTCGCCATCAGCAAGGCCGCCAAGGAAGACTGGCTCTGCGAGCACATGTTCGTCATGGGCGTCCACCCGCCCGGGAAGGAGCGCGTCACCTACTTCACCGGCGCCTTCCCCAGCGCGTGCGGCAAGACCTCAACCGCCATGGTTCCTGGCGAGAGCATAGTCGGAGACGACATAGCCTACCTGCGCATAGACGATGAAGGCGCCTGCAGGGCGGCCAACGTCGAGTCGGGGATATTCGGCATAATACGCGATGTGAACCCTGACGGAGACCCGGTAATCTACAAGGCCCTGACCACGCCCGGAGAGCGCATATTCTCCAACGTGCTAATCAAGGACGGCAAGCCCTACTGGATGGGCATGGGCAGTGAGCTGCCCAAGGAGGGCTGCAACTACGCCGGCGAGTGGGAGGAGGGAATGAAGGGCCCCGACGGCAGGGAGACCACTCCGTCCCACAAGAACGCGCGCTACACACTCAGGATAAACGACCTGGAGAACGCCGACCCCAGGGCGGACGACCCCGGGGGGGTCCCGGTCAGCGGGATAATCTACGGTGGGCGAGATTCGGACACCTCCCCGCCCGTCTATCAGTCTCTGAGCTGGCCGCATGGAGTCTTCCTGGGAGCCTCGCTGGAGTCGGAGACCACCTCCGCGACCATCGGGCAGGAGGGCGTGAGGAAGCACAACCCCATGTCCAATCTCGACTTCCTGGTGATACCCTTCGGGACCTACATAGAGAAGCACCTCAGGTTCGGGGAGGACCTGGACAGGATGCCGCTGGTCTTCGCCACCAACTACTTCCTGAAGGGCGCGGGCGGAGAGTACCTCAACGACATACCCGACAAGAAGGTCTGGCTGCACTGGATGGAGGGGAGGGTCCACGGCGAGTTCGGCGCCATCGAGACGCCGATAGGCCACATCCCGAAATACGAGGACCTTAAGGAGCTGTTCAGGGAGCTGATGGGCAAGGATTACTCGAAAGAGGACTACTCCAAACAGTTCTCCATACGCATAAAGGAGAACCTTGCCAGGCTGGACCGCATCGAGGCCATCTACACGGCCGAGGATGACGTTCCCGGGGCCTTCCACCAGCACCTCGGCCAGCAGAGGCGGAGGCTCCTGGACGCGAGGGAGAAGGCGGGGAAGGACGTCATACCTCCGGAAGAGCTGGCGTAGGCGTTTTTAAGCCTTCCCTCGTTATCTAATCATGACTCCGGCGCATCCTCCGTCGCCGCACATGCCCTCTATGAGGCGCCTCAATCTTGCTGGCAGCAGTTGGCGGGGGCATCGCCAGGGCTTCGGCTCGAAAAGAAAGGACAGGGAAAGAGGAAGGGCGGTATTCCCGTTTGAGCACCCCCAGCACGGGGGCGGAAGCATAATACTCTACCACGTGCCGGAGAGGGGGGAGGGAACCTACCGGGTCCAGCGCTCTGGCGAAATGCCCAGAAGGCTTGCACAGAAATTCCTTGAACTAACGTTCAGCGACCCTGAGAAGGGGGATGTCGGATTCGTAAACGAGAGGCTGCGGGACCTTGGACTGCCCCCCGTGGCCGAGGTCGCGGAGCACATCACCCACGACCAGATGAGGGCCAGAAGGGCGCGGCAGCAGCACGCCCGCCGCGGCGGACAATAGGCCCTAGGGCCCGCCCCCGTATTTCGCCCTCACCACCTCCCTTATCCTCTTGGCCTTCTTCTTGCCGATGCCCTCGACCTCCCGGAGCTCCTTCTCCCGGGCGTTGAAGACCGCTTCCACGGACTTGAAGTGCTCCAGCAGTCGCTTGGCCAGGACCGCGGAGACGTTGGGGAGCGACTCGACCACGAACCGCTGCCACTCCGCCATGCTCATCGCCCTCTTCTCGCCCCTCAGGGCGACCTCCTTCTTGAGGCCTTCCTGCTCCCTCTTGGCCAGGACCTGGAGGAATGCCGCGGTGTCGTCCGAGTCTGTAGTGTAAATTATCGGAACGCCGAAATTGACCGCCACGGACGCAATCGCCCCTCGGATGGCGTTGGGGTGGATGTTCCTCTCGGTTAAGAGGGTGCACGCGTCGCCCTCGATTATCAAGATAGGGACTTCGAAATTCCTGCACATCTCGCTCATCTGGGCCATCAGCCTCCTGTCCACTATCGACTGGAGGAAGTCCGCTACGGTCTTCCGCTCCACTGCCACCCTCTCGCTCACCACGAAGTCGGCGACTTCGAGCTGCCTTATCTCGATGTCGGCCCCCATATCGCTCAGCTTCCTGGCAATGCCGCTGTTCCGCTCCCTCTGGTCCACGTAGACTCGCACCTTCTCTCCCCCCTTGTTTTCGCCTTCTTCAACAAAACTCTTCAGATTGGACTGGCCCGGTCCGGACTTGCCTCCGAACTCCCTCTTGACCGACTTCATGGCCGCGCGCATCCTGCGCTCCTTGTGGAACGCCGACCAGAGGTAGGCCTCGTCCCGGGTCCCCTTGGTTATCAGCACCGCCAGCCTGCCCGGCTTCAGGCGCGCCGTCCTGCCCCTCCGCTGGATTGTGCGTATCTCGCTGGGTATGGGCTCGTAGAAGACCACCAGGTCCACTTCCTCGATGTCAAGGCCCTCCTCGCCGACCGACGTGGCCACGAGCACGTTGAATATCGCGTTGTTGAACTCCTCCAGCATCTCCCTCTGCTGCTTCTGGCTCATGCCCTTCTGCTTGCCCTTCTTGGCTTGGCCGATGAGCTTGCGAGCAGCTATGTCCTTCTGACCCTCCAGCTTCTCCAAAATCTTCTCCACACTGTCTCGGTACTGGGTGAACACGATTATCTTGGAATAGCGCTTGCGCCCTATCTGCTCCTTTGTCATCTCCTCCAGTTTAGCCAGTTTCGGGTGCTCGACGCCCTCGTTATGCAGTATCCGGGCCAGCCCTATCGCGGAGCGGATGTCGCTCCTCTTCATGAGGCGCTTGACCGCCTTGCTCTTCTGCCCCCTCATCCTCTTCAGGTATTCGTCCAGGGCGGCTATGCCCTGGGTCTCCAGCAGCTCCAGCCCGTGCTGCAGCTTCAGAAGGGCGGCGCTGTCTGAGAGCTCCTGCCAGACCTTCTCACCGTTCATCATCCTCTTGCGGATGCCGCTCTGCAGCTCCAGCAGGTCCCTCTTCCCCAGGCTCTTGAAGTCCTTGCCGCGCAGGTATCCACGCTCCCTCAGGCCGGCGACGTAGTCCCTCATAGCCTTGGCTATCAGCTCCCGCAGGCGCTTGAAATTCTCGGGCAGGTCCA
>CAZTIX010000074.1:0-4803 GCA_964613935.1 uncultured archaeon | reverse complement strand
CTCCGGGGCCGCCAGGCATATCCAGCAACCGCTCAGGCCTCCGATGGAGCACTCCCCGTCGCACACCTCTTCACAGGCGCTCTCCGTGTACCAGCCTATGCCGCCGCACGGCTCTCCCTCAAGGCAATACCAGCAGTCTGTGTCCTCGTTAATGGCGCATTCCGCCTCGCATTCAGCTCCGCAGGCGGCTTCGCTCCCATATTCTCCATTCCCGCAAATCTCAGCCTCCCCGCATCCGTAGCAGGGGATGTCCTCGTCCACGACGACGCACGACTCCCCGTCGCCGCACTCCCCGTCGCAGTCCTCCGAGGCATATTCTCCGCGGTTGCAGACGCTCATCACGTACCAGCACCCGCCGTCGCCCATGAAGCATATCTGATGGGCCTTTATCGCGGCTTCGCAGTCCTCCTCGGTGTCGTATGAGTCTTCGGGACATTCATCGGGCACGGTCTCGTTTTGAGTGTCGTTGGCCTCCTCGCCGCTTGCCGTGCAGACGCATTCCTGGTTGCACACCATGCCCGTTGAACATCCGCTCGGCGTCGCGTTGTAGTCGCACTCTTCGTCTCCGTTCACGGCCCCGTCGCCGCACTTGGGCCCGCAGGTGAGCGGCAGGCAGTCGCACTCGTCGGAGAAGGGCAGCGGCGGCGTCTGGGTGCGGCCGTAGCTCTTTGCCTTCTTCAGTTTCGCGTCTGCCGAGAGATAGGCCTCGTCCATGGACACTATGCCGTCGGGCGGTATCGAGAAGTCGGAGGTGTCCGGGCTGTAGACGTCGTCAACGAAGCCGTTGGTGAACTCCGCGCCTACCTGCCCGTCGCTGCCCCCGGCCAGCCAGGCGTACTCGTTCTCCGCGCAGGAGACTACCACGCTCCGGCCCTTCTTCTTCAGGGGCTCGAAGAAATTCCCGGAATGGCAGGAGTCTATTATAATCCTCATGTGGCAGTTCTTGCCCTGAATCTTGCAGTCCTCGTTCTCGCACTCTTCGATTTCGCTAAGGAGCTCGTCCAGCTTCTCGGGGGTGAGGATGTCGTATCGTTCTCTGCTGCCCTGAAGTATTATCCCCCCACTGGGCCAGGTCTCTCCGTAGGCCCTGCCGCCCTTGGGGAGCCCGTGGCCTGTGATGTATATCAGGACCCTGTCGACGCACTTGATTTCATCCTTCAATAATTCTACGGCCTCCTCGAGGTCCGACAGGCTCGCGTCCCCGCCATCCCACCAGGGCTCCAGGCTGTATATTCTATCGTACTCCTGCCTCGCTATCATCCCGGTCACGTCCTGGACCGACTCCTCGCACGCCCCCCTCCAGGGATTGTCCCCCCCGTTGATCGTCAGCGCGTAGTAGCTGACCGGAGTGGTGCAGGGGCCCTTGTCCGGCCCTTTCCTGCCTATCTTCTTGCAGGTGCATTCGCCCGCATTGCCCGCAGGAACGCACTTCTCGCCAAGGGGGCAGGTGTCCCAGGCCCCGTTTCCGGCGTCGCACTTCTCCCCACCCTCGACTATTCCGTTGCCGCAGACCGGCCCTCCGCCTCCCCCAGGGGGCAGGTGCAGGCATCGGCATGCGCCCGGCATCCCGGGCCCGGCGCAAAAGGTCCCTATGGGGCAGGTGTCCGGGGCCCCCTTCCCGATGTCGCACTGCTCGGCGCCCTCCACGACGCCGTTGCCGCAGCTTATTCTGGTCTTCTCGGGGGGCAGCTCTATGAAGGCGTCCGCGACCTCCCCGTGCTCGAAGACGCCCTCACCGCTCCAGTCCCTTCTGGTCATAGGGTCCCATTCTCTCTCTATGGGCTTTCGGGTCAGCACGAGCCTCGCCCACACCGGCGTGGGCGGCTTCCTCCCGCTGCCCCAGTCGAACCAATCTGTCTCCACCCAGTCGGTGACTCCCGCGGAGATGTTGACCGTCTGATTCTTAACCACCCACTCCTCGATCCAGTCGCTTCCCTCCTCGTAGCCCTTCCACTCTCCGTCCTGGTTGAAGTCTATGATGGTGTTGACGTATCTCAGCCCTTCCGGGGCGCCTTCGGCGATGGTCACCTCGAAGACGAGCTTGGCCCTCGGCGGTACGCTTTCCCTCTCCTCAAACACCACGTATATCCTCTCGTCGAGGTCGTTGTCCACCAGGTTCTTCTTGCCGTCGGGGTCCCGGGTGTCGTTGGCGTCCCTCTCCGCGCTGACCTCTCGCCCGATCATCTCCTCCCCGGTGTTCAGGGCGACCGCCCCCCCGAGCCCGGAGGTCCCGTTGTAGAGCGTGGGGAAGACCGCGAGGGCGGGATTGTTCGGATAGGCATGGGTTCCGTCCGGGGCATCGCCGTAATCGCCCACGGGCGCCTCGGCGGAGACGAGCCCGGCCAGGAATAGGGCCGCCGCGACGACTCCCGCTGCCTGCAGTCCCTTCAGGTCCATCATGCCGCGTATATCTCGCTCACCCCTCCGCACTCCTCTGCGGCCGTGAAGATGTCTTCTCCGTTGATGTCCGGCGGGAACGACTCTTCGTATACTGCCGTCTCGCCGGTGAAGGAGTCCACGAAGATGTATTTGACCTCGTGCCCGTAGAGGGCGTCCGGGAATTCGTCCAGGAACACGAACCAGACCGGCCCCGAAACAGAGTATTTCCCCCCTTCAGTCATTGGAGCCACCGAATCGCCCGGCTGTAGCTCCTCGCAGAAAATGTAGGCTATCTCGTTTCCGCTCTCGAACCCCTCCTCGATCAGGCCCACGACGATGTCGTCTCGAGACGTCTCGGACGACCCGCCCTCGATGCCCACCTCCACAATGCCCGACGCGGGGGCTTCGGGTTGCTCTGTGTCATTGTCCTCGTCAATATCCCCGAAGTCGTCTATTATGTATCCGGGCTCCTCCGCGAAGAGCTCGGAGCCGTAAAGGGCTATCAGAAGAACGAGCGCGAGGACGGCCGCGAGCACGCCCACCAGCACGGCGACCTTCTTGCCCTTGCCCCGGTGCTCGGGAGCCGCCTGCGGCCCTTTCTCCTCGACCATCTTGGAAGTTGGAAACCTAATCCAAATGCTGAACTAGAATAGTTACCGGGTCTTCTTTAAAAACCGAGATTCTTCCCCGCGCCCTTCCCCTTTGCCTTGCGCCAGGCCAGGCTGGCCACGGCGACGTCCTGCAGGGCCGTCCCCACCGACTTGAAGACCGTCACGTCCTTTCCGCCGGCCCGCACCTTCCTGCCGGCCACCACGTCCTTTATCTCCGTGACCTCTCCCCTGTAATCCTTCAAATCCCCCGATTTCATGGCGTCCGGCGAGTCTATAACAATCTTGGCCTTCTTCATGAGCGCGTCGTCCAGCTCCCGCGCGTCCGGGACGTGGGCGCCGATGGAGGTGACATGGGTGCCCGGCTTGACATGCTCGCCGAGGACCACTGGCTCCTTGGAAACGGTCGCCGCCACTACGATGTCCGCGTCGAGGACGCCCTTCGGGTCCGATTGCTCGATTCTCGGCCCCAGACCCTGCATATCTTCTATGAACGCGTCCATGGCTGGGTCATTGGGGTCGTAAATCTTCACGCGCTCTATGCCGCGCACTTTGGAGAGGCCTTCCAGCTGAGCACGAGCCTGCACCCCGCAGCCGATTATGCCGGCAGTCTTGGCGTCCTTGCGGGCTAGGTGCCTGGCGGCAACGGCGCCCAGCGCGCCGGTCCTGACAGCGGTCAGCCGTGTTCCATCCATGACAGCTTTCACCTCTCCGGTCTTCTCGTCCCCCAGGACTATCGTGGCGTTTATGAGCGGCCTCTCCTTGCCCCGGTTCTCAGGATACTCGGAGACTATCTTGCACGCAACTCCCATGCCCTCGACGTAGGCCGGCATGAAGGCCCACCAGCGCCATTCCTCGGTCGGCAGGGTGAACTGGTCCTTCGGCGGATAGACGGTCCCGGCCCCGGCGTGCCTGCGGAAGGCCTCTTCCACAGCCTCTATGGCTTCCTCCATGGAAACCAGACCCTTCACATCCTCTCCGCTCAGGAACAGCATTTTCGGATAATTTTGTTAATATAATTAAGGGAAAGGCCCTAAAAATCCAAACCAGTCCGGCAGCCGCCCAAAGCAACCTACTCGACCAGTCGCTTCATGCCCTCGACCAGCCTGGAGGCCACCTCCGGCTTCGGCATGGCGAAGCTGATGTACCTGTCCTCCAGCTCGGTGAAGGTGGCGGAGACGTCCCTTATCATGATTTTGTAGTTCTCCAGGATGAAGTCCTTGACCTCGGTCGAGGTCTTGCCGAGCTTCGAGATATCCATGAACAGGAAGGAGGTGGCGGAATCCCAGACCCTGACGTCCAGCTTCTCCATCTCGGCCCGGATGTCGGATTTTTCCTTCTTTATTCGCTTCCAGAGATTCTTGTAGTAGCCCAGGTCGTCGAGGGAGGCGACGGCCGCGTGGACCCCGAACCGGTTGAACTCGAAGCCGTTCATGATTCTGCCGTAGGCGTCGCAAGTCTCTTTGCTGGCTATCAGATACGCCATCCTCCCCCCGGCCAATCCGAAGCCCTTGGAGAAGCTGCGCGCGACTATGAGGTTCTCGTGCTCGTTTATCTTGTCGGAGACCGTCTCTCCGCAGTACTCGTAGTAGCACTCGTCCACGACTACAATCTGCTCTTTCGCGTTCTCCACCACCTTCAGTATGTCGTCTCTCGGGGCCTTGGACGAGGTGGGGTTGTTGGGGTTGCAGATGAAGACGAACCTCGTTTTGCCGTCGATGGCCTCTATGATTTTGTCCGCGTCCATCTCAAGGTCCGGCTGGCGCATCGGGACCAGCTTCCTCTTCCCGCCCGCCCGCTCGACGCCCAGGATGAG
>CAZTIX010000073.1:0-4881 GCA_964613935.1 uncultured archaeon | reverse complement strand
AGAGCCGCCAGGCTCTGATGGGAGTGAAGGCTTGGCTGGAGAGGCTGAAGAGAGGGGGCAGGATACGCAATGTAGAGATGAGGGGGATGTCCGAGACCGCCAAAAACAGGGGGGTCGGAATCGTGCTGGTGGAGAAGGACGGCGGGGTGCACAGAATCAACAAGCTGAAGGACTGACATGACCAGAACAGTCTTCATCCCGTGCCGGGCGCGGGCGGACGTAAAGGCGGTAGTGGAGAGCGTGCTGGAGAATGTGCCGCAGAAGAGGATAGGGCTGGTGAGCACCGCCCAGTTCGCCCACCAGCTGGAGGAGATTGAGAAGGGGCTGGAGGAGGGCGGCAAAACCGCCCTAATCGCTCCAGGCCGCCCGAACCCGGGGCAGGTGCTGGGATGCGACGCGCGCGCCGCGGGCGGGCAGAGCCGCGGCACGCCGGGCGAACCGGACTGCTACGTCTATCTTGGAACAGGCCGCTTCCACCCGCTGCGGGTGGCCGAGGAGACCGGGAAGCCGGCCTACGCGGTCAAGCCGGGCGGGGAGCTGGAGAAAGTCTCGAAAAGAGAGCTCATGAGGCGCGCGAAGAGGAGGGCCGCGCGCATCGACGCATTCAAAAGGGCCGGAAGGGTCGGCATCATCGTCTCGACGAAGCCCGGCCAGAGCCGGATGGGCAGGGCGCTGAAGCTGAAGGAGGAGCTGGAGCCGGAAAAACAAACGTTTATATTCATCGCGAATGAAATTAAACCCGATAGTTTTGCGGGATACGATGTGGATGCATGGGTGAGCACGGCGTGCCCCCGCATAGCCGAAGACTCCTTCGAGGCGCCCATGGTTGACATTTCTGAGATTTAAGCAAGATGCGAAATGAACAAAATGGCTGAGAAATTCGTCACGCCGGGCGATGAAGTGAAGACGGAAAAGAAGCCCGGCTCTGGATTGTACGAAGAGGGCGGCAAGAAGTTCGCGCTGGCAGCGGGAACCCTCAAGGAGGGGGACCGGGAGGCCTTCGTGGAACCCATAAACCCGCCGGTGGACGTGAAGAAGGGCGACACGGTCATTGTGTCGGTCGAGAGCGCCAGGGACAAGATCGTGCTGGTGAAGATGCTAAAGGTCGTGGGCAAGCAGAGGACCCTCCCCACCAGGGGGATAGGAGTGATAAGGGTGATGGACATCTCGCCCGGCTACACCGACCGGGCCAGCGACGAGTTCAAGGCGGGAGACGTGGTGAAGGCCGAAGTGGCCGAGGTGCTGCCCGACGACGTGGTCATGACCACCAAGGGCCCCAACCTGGGAGTGATAGAGGGGTACTGCGCCCACTGCCGGGGGATACTCAGGATGGAGGGCGAGGGCAAGCTGGTCTGCACGGTCTGCGGCAAGCCGGCCAAGCGCAAGGCATCCCGCGACTATCTCATAACCTAGAGAATGGAAACCAAGATTATAAGCAAGAAGAAGGGGGAGACGAGGTTCGAAATCAGGGGAGCCGACCACGCCCTGATGGGCCTGCTGAGGGAGGAGCTGCTCAAGTCGAAGAGCGTCGAGTTCGCCACCTACTCCACCCCCCACCCGCTCCTGGAGGGCTTCGCCCTGACCGTCCGGGCCAAAGACCCCCGGAAAGAGGTGGAGAAGGCCCTGTCCGCCCTGAAGAAGGACGCCGCGGCCGCCAAGAAGGCGTTCAAGGGTAAGTGACGGGGAGACAACATCGGCGCGGATTTTAGGGGACCGCACGGACGCCTTTTTGCCGACGGCGCAGTCAACATAACGAAAGATGCCGCTTGGGGGCCTGAAGTGGGAAAACGAGCTGGAGCCCAGGGAGTTCAGGAGGGTCAAGAAGGAGATTCAGGTCCTGGGCATAGACGACGCTCCCTTCGAGAAGGGCGACAAGAGGGTCAAGATAGTGGCCGCCCTGACCCGGGGGGCCCGGATGCTGGAGGGGGTCTTCCACTCCGAGATTAAGAAGGACGGGCTGGACGCCACCGACCGGATAATCCGGCTGGTCGGGGACATCGGCCGCCCCAACGCGCGCGCAATCCTGCTGGACGGGCTGACCTACGGCGGGTTCAACACCGTGGACATCCGGCGGGTCTGGAAGGAGACGGGCATCCCGGTCATAGCCTGCATGAAGAAGCGCCCGGACCACGCCCGAATCGCCAAGGCCCTGCGCAACCTGAGCGACCCGGGGCTGAGGAAGAAGATGCTCCAGGCGGCCGGGAAGATTAGGGAGGTCAAACTGGAAGACGGCCGCAAATCCTACATCCAGACCGCCGGCATAAAGAGAAAGGACGCCGAGGAGATAGTCCGGCTGACCACAATCAACGGCCTGGTGCCGGAGCCCCTGAGGGCCGCCCACATGATAGCAAGGGGAGCCTACGCGGAGCCGCCCAAGGGCGGGGAGAGCGACGACTGGCTCCACGTGAGGGCCTACAGGTACGTCAGGGGCAAGCACCGCCGCGCCAAGCGGCTCAAGAGGCGCTACCTCCCCGGGCTGGCCGGCGAGGCCGCCAGCTTCCTCTTCGCCCTCCTGATAGCCTGGCTGTTCATCCAGGGCCTGGGATGGGCCCTGGGGACCGCAACCCCCTTGGTGGTTGTCGAGTCGGAGTCCATGGTCCACGCGGAGGGCTGGACCGGCTGGCACTTCGGCAACAACCTCAACCCCGGGACCTACCCCTTCGGCGGGGGCATGGGAATCGGCGACATCATACTCATCAAGGGCGACGACCCCGCAGACATCGAGCTGGGCGACGTCATACTCTACACCAAATACGGGCAGGGCGTCATAGGCGGCGAGCCGGTCATCCACCGGGTGGTGGGCATAGCCGAGGTGAGCGGGAGCGATGTCTCCGCCGAGGGCGCGGTCGAGTACTCCGGCGGAGAGTTGAAGACGCCCTGCCACGAGAGCTCCGCCTACACCCTGGAAGAGATAAGGGCGGCCTACTCCAACGAGGCAGTTGAAAGGCTCTTCCCCGGCATCGGCACGGAGGAGTTCAGGCTCTTCATAACCAAGGGGGACAACCCGGGCAACAACCTCCACGAGGACCAGTGCAGGCTGGGGCCGGGCGGCTCCCCCATCATCTCCTACCCGGTCCACGAGCGGCTGGTGGCCGGGCGGGCCAAGGTCGACCTGCCCTATCTCGGCTACGTCAAGCTGGGGCTGGTCTGCGCCTACAACTACGCGACCGGCAGCGCCTGCGGGTGCCGCTGCTGGTGGACCGCCGACAACCCCAACTGCTGCCGGACATGAAGACCCCCACAGTCACCGCGGACGCCGCAGTCATCGAGCGGGGCAGGGTGCTCCTGGTCAAGAGGGGGGAGCCGCCCTTCAGGGGCATGTGGGCCCTCCCCGGCGGGCACGTCGAGCACAACGAGAGGGTCGAGGACGCGGCGGTCAGGGAGGCTAGGGAGGAGACCGGGCTGGAGGTCGAGCCGGTGCGCCTCGTCGGCGTCTACTCAAAACCGGGGAGGGACCCCCGGGGGCATTACATAACCATAGCCTACCTGTGCGAAGCCGCCGGGGGCCGGCCGGAGCCGGGGGGCGACGCCGAGGAGGTCTGGTGGTTCCCCCTCGGCGACCTGCCCCGGATGGCCTTCGACCACGCGGAGATTGTGGAGGACGCGCGGGGAGCTGCGGGGGTTTGAGGATAAAGGGGTTCAGGTTGGCGAGCGGGTCCGCCAAGCGCCCCGGCCCGGGATAACCTTTTTATTGATTGACTTATTAAATTCCCGAAAGAACGGGGTAAGAATGCTGAAACTAACAATATCCGACGCCAGCTCCTGGAAGAGGAGCATAGACGCCATAGCCGCTTTGATAGACGAGGGCACCTTCGAGTTCAGCGACAGCAGCATGGTCCTCAAGGCCATGGACCCCTCTCAAATCGCCATGGTCGACTTCGAGATGCCCAAGAAGGCCTTCAAGGCCTACGAGGTCAAGGAAAAGCAGAGCATAGGAATCGACTTCTCCGAGCTGTCCAGGGTCATGCGGAGGGCCCACCCCGAGGACATCATACACATGGAGCTCAAGGGCAACAAGCTGGAGATAGCCTACGAGGGCAAGGCCAAGCGGAAGTTCATCCTGCCGGTCATAGACGCCACCGCTCATCCCAACAAGCCCAAGATCGAGTTTGACGTCAATCTCAAGATGCCCGCCAACGAGGTCAAGGAGGTCCTGACGGACGCCGAACTGGTGAGCAACTACGTCGTCTTCGAGGCCGACGCCAAGGGGCTGAAGATATCCTCCGAGAGCGAGAGCGGGAAGGCGGAGATAGAGATGCCCAAGGACTCCCTGCTGGAGCTCAAGGCCAAGCAGAGCGCAAGGGCCATGTTCCCCCTGGAGTACCTCAAGAACATGACCCGCAACACCGACGCATCCACCGTAATATCCCTGAGGCTCAAGAAGGACAATCCTCTGGAAATGGAGTACCCCATCGGGGACAGCAAGATAACCTACTTCCTGGCTCCGAGGATAGAGAATCCCTGAGCGCCCGGGTTCTCCATAAAGATGCCGCAGTACTATCCGTTTCTGAATAGTGAGAAGGGCAGGCTCAAGTCTCTCGACATCCGGCTGGAGGACATCTGCGACCATCCCGTCTACTCCAAGAGCGTGAAGCAGGCGGCGCTCGACATAATCGGCGAGGCCGAGGAGCCGGAGGACCGTGACTTCGCCGTGGTGCGGTTCACCCTCTCCAGGATACTCCTCGCCATAATCGGCGACAAGGCGGCCTCGGAGGCCTACGCCGAGCGCAAGAGCGGCGAGTT
Organism: uncultured archaeon; assembly: GCA_964613935.1. GTDB lineage: Archaea > Altiarchaeota > Altiarchaeia > JAFGQM01 > JAFGQM01 > CAZQBY01. The sequence continues at coordinate 138 of CAZTIX010000073.1, read as the reverse complement.
TCGGGAGAAGCTGGAATCCGAGTCGCTCACATACCTCATAAAGATAGCCCGGGAGGACTTCGGCATGGACGTCAGGACCGAGGACAGCCTCCGCCTCAACTTCATAGACTTCTTAAGGCACAAGCCCGATTTTCTGAA
>CAZTIX010000072.1:0-4893 GCA_964613935.1 uncultured archaeon | reverse complement strand
TCTGCTCATCAGGAAAGGGGATTTCAACCTCGTGCTGCTCTGGGCACTGGCCAACTCGGTGATTGTGGTCTTCGAGCTGGTGTTCTACAGGCGGTTCATCATATCCCTGGACATCTCAATGCTGATTCTGGCGGGCTACGGGGTCGGCCGCATCCTCCCGGCGGCGAGGCGGCGCTCAAGGGCGGCCGGCGCGCTGCTGGTTGCGGTCCTGTTGCTCGGGTCGGGGGCCACGCTTCTCCACACCGCGGCCAACATCCCTCGCGAAATTGGCGGCGAGGGGTTCGAAGCCGTGCTATGGGTGGAGGAGAACACCGAGCCGGACTCATGCGTGCTGACCGTCTCGAATCAGGCTCCCTGGGTCCTCGGCTGGAGCGGGAGAGCGGTGATAGCCCCGGGGCTGTTCGAGCACGACCGCCACACCAGGGATGAATGGCGAGAGTTCATAGGCGAGGACGACCCCGAAGCGGCGGGGGAGTTTCTAGCGGGATACGGAAGGCCGCTCTACGTGCACTATTCGAAAGAACTCGGCGCAAGCCTGGCGAAGTTCGAGGGAGAGTGCTTCGACATGGTTTACGATAATCCGGCAGCCTCGATATACAGGTTCCTTTGCTGATTTATAAGCTCTCAGCAGTTATAATCTCGGAAATGGCAATAGAGGTCTTGGGCGCGGTTCTGGGAGCGGTGCTGGTGCTATTCGTCCCGGGACTCGCCGTGAGCACGGCGCTGTTCAAGCAGGGCGAGATAGATTTCATCGAGAGGATAACCTTGTCATTCGCGCTTAGCATCGCCCTGGTCCCGCTGCTGCTGTTCTACCTCAACTTCGGGCTGGGAATGAAAATCAATCTTGCGAACGCGGTTCTGGTGGTGCTTGCAATAGTGCTCGCTTCATGTCTTGCCTGGGCATGGCGAACCGGGAGGCTGGGGAGGATATTCCGGCGAGAGAATAGTTTTTATACCCGTCGCTTCTAATTATCCGACCGACGGCCACGGCGGGGCAGCAACACTTGGTCTCATCTCGAACCCAGAAGTTAAGAGCCCCAGCGATCCGGCCGGTACTGCGCAACGCGTGGGAAACCCGGGACGCTGTCGGTCGCTTCATCCTTCTTTTAAGCCCAGCACGGTAATATCAAGAATATGAAGGGCCTGATCTTCGGCGGTGGGGGGTTCATCGGAAGCGCGACCATCTCCGCCCTGACGGACGTCGAATGGACCGCCGCGGACGACCTGAGTCTGGGCAACTTCGACAACATCGAGAACCCGGATGCGGAGACTGTCAGGGGCGACGTTTCGAACAAAGAGTTTGTGGGGCGACTGCTGAAGAAGAAACCCGACTTCGTGATGATGGCCAACGGCCTGAGCAGCAACCCGATGTACTACCCCGACCCGCGGAGAGGATACGAGACCATGCTAGCGGGCGCGCTGAACGTCTTCGACGCCTGCAGGAGGTTCGGCGTCGGCAAGGTCATCTACGCGTCCACCTCCAGCGTCTACGGCCGTCTTCCCCCCGACCGCCAGTCGGAAGACAGCAAAGTGGAGCCGCCCAACTTCTACGCCTGCGCCAAGCGCGCGGTGGAGGACGCGGCGAGGGTCTACGCGGAGAAGTATGGCATAAGCTCGGTCGGCTTCCGCTATTTCTCGGTCTACGGATTTCCGGAGAGGCACAAGGGCGAGTACGCCAACGTGATAACCCAGTTCATATGGGCCATGCTGGACGGCAAGCGGCCGGTGATATACGGAGACGGGGAGCAGACTCGGGACGCCGTCTTCATATCGGACGCCGTCAAGGCCAACCGGCTGGCGATTGAGAAGAGGGTCAAGGGAGCGCAGGTCCTCAACGTGGGAACGGGAAGGCAGACCTCTTTCAACAGGTACGTCGAGCTCATCAACGAGGCGCTGGGAACGGGCATAGAGCCGAAGCATGTCGAGAACCCGGTCCACAACTACGTCCGCGACACCAGGGCGGACACCAAGCTGGCTAAGAAGGTCCTGGGCTTCGAGGCGGGGGTTGGCATCGAAGAAGGAATAGGGAAAATCATAGCGCACTATAAGCGGGCTGACTAGCGAGTCGTCACCTCGCACCCGCCGCTCTCCACGATGACCGTGTGCTCGGCCTGGCTCACCAGCCCGCCCTCCGCCTCGTGCAGGACGGGATAGCCGTGGAGGGCGTCGCGCTTGGTCAGCTCCCTCAGGGCCATCTTGAGCTTGAATCGGTTGAGCTGCGAGAACCAGCGCTTCGGGAAGGGCAGGCCCCTGCGCCCCTCGGCCAGCTTCAGGACCTTCTTGCCCTCGGAGAGCCGGATGGGCTTCATCTGGATGAAAGAATATATCTCGGTCCGGTTGCCCTCGACCACGCGGCCGCTCCCGTCCGTGGCGAAGGGCTCGATGGCGAACACCTGCCCCTCCTCCAGCTCCTTGTCGAAGGGCACCCTGACATTGGGGATGGCCATGCCGGCGTGCAGCTCGTACTGCTTCAGCTCGTGGCCGGTGAGGTTCTCGATGGGCTTGAAGCCGCGCGCTCTTATCGCGCTCTCGACGGCCTCGCCTATCTCGGACACTGAGACGCCCGCGCGCACCGCGGAAATCGCGGCCTCCAGGCCCTCCTCGCTGGCCCTGACCAGCTCCCCCCTCTCGCCGGAGAGGTCTATGGTGTAGGCGGTGTCGGCTATGTAGCCGTCCACGTGGGCGCCCAGGTCAATAGTAACAAGGTCTTCCTGGCCGAACACCAGCTCATCCTTGGCGGACGGCGTGTAGTGGGCGGCCGCGTCATTGAGCGAGACGTTGCAGGGGAAGGCGATTCCGGCGCCCTTGTCCTTTATCCTCTGCTCCACCGCCTCCGCCACTTCAAGGGCTTTCGCGCCCGGCTCGATTAGCTTTTTGCTCCACTCCCGGACCCCCGCGGCTATCTTGCCCGCCCCCCTGTATTTTTCGAGGATTTGCGAATCCATGGGCAGTTTTAGAAAAAGGGATTATTAGAATCAGACGCTCTTCAGAATCTCCAGCAGCTCCTCCATGCGCTTTATCTCGAAGTCCGGCCGCTCCTGCAGGCCCTGCGGCTTCAAATCCTTGCATTTCCCGCGCAGGAGCCTCACGCTGGTCATCCCCGCCTTGTTGGCGCCCAGGATGTCGGTGTCCAGTCGGTCGCCCACGTAGACGCACTCCTCGGGCAGGACCTCCAGCTCCCCGCAGGCCCGCTCGAAGATTGCCGGATCGGGCTTCTCAACCCCCGCCTCCTCCGAGATTACCACGGTGCCGAATATGTTCTCCAGCCCCAGCCTCACCAGCTTCTCCCACTGCTTCACCGCCAGCCCGTTGGTGACTATGCCCGTCTTGTAGCCGGAATTCCTGAGCCGGGTCAGGATGGGCACGGTGTCATCATAGGGCTTGAGATGAAGACGCTTGGTGTTGTGGTAGGCCACCACGCCCGCGGCGACTATCCTGTATTTGTCGTCGCGGTCGCCCACCAGCATGTCGTAGTGCTTGTTGAAGTTGGAGCCGTATTTGCCGACTATGTCCTCCAGCCGCTCCATGCCTTCCTCCACGGAGATGTCCCACCCTGCGGCCCGTATCATGGCCTGGACCGCGGCCCTTCTGGCCATCTCCACCTGGTAGCTGGAGTTGTAGAGGACGTTGTCGATGTCGAAGAGGACGGCTTTTATCATGTTTATATTTCCGCTCAAGGGTGAAAAAGAGCCGTTTTTTACCGAATAGGCGCAAATTAGAAGAATATGGTTGAGAGGACGCCCACGGGCATACACGGACTGGACGGTCTGATGGAAGGCGGATTCATACCCGGCCGCTCCATACTCCTGGCGGGCTCTCCGGGCACGGGCAAGACCACCTTCGGCCTCCAGTTCATCTGCGAGGGGGCCAAGCAGGGAGAGTCGGGAATCGTGCTCAGCCTGGAGGAGAGTCCCGAGATGTGGCGGCAGGACATGCTGAACTTCGGCTACGACATAGCCGCGCTGGAGGAGGAGAACAAGATGCGCATAATCGACGCCTCCCTCATCCGAATAGGGCTGGAGAGCGACGAGAAGTATTCCCTGGCCCCACAGGACTTCAACATGAACCAGATTCTGGCCAAGATTATAAAGGAGAGCCGGGACATCGGAGCCAAGAGGGTACTCATAGACTCCCTTCCGGCGCTGGACATACTCTACGAGGGCGACCAGCACAAGATAAGGTCGGAAATACTGAAGCTAAACTACCTCTTCAAGGCCAACGGCTTCACCACCCTCCTGGTCTCTGAGATTCCAGAGGGCGAGCACTCCTACTCCCGGCACGGGGTGGAGAGCTACATAGTCGACGGGGTGATAACCCTCCATTACCTGACCCTGGGGAGCCAGAGCGGCCGCACTCTCGTGATAAGGAAGATGAGGGGTTCGGGCCACAGCGAGGACATCCACCCCCTGGAGTTCGCTTCGGGCAAGGGCATCGTGGTCAAGAAGGTCGAGGAGAGCATCTAGATGAAGCTGAGATGGATTCTGAGCACGAGATAAAGCGATGCATAGACCACCTGGGCGAGACCAACGCGGTCAGGAAGGTCTTCTGGCAGATGGATGACAGGGTAGAGAATCTCATCGAGGGCATACGGCAGGGCGACGACTGCATAGTCATAGGCAGGAGCATCGTCAACATGGAGGGCCCCTATCCGCTGAAGATCGGCCTGAAGACCGGCCTCATCCACACCTGCTCCGACATCGTGGTCATGGGCGGGAAGCCGCTATACGCCCTCAACTCGATGCAGGTGGACTCCGTCGAGCAGGCGGTCGAGGTCTCCAAGATGCTCAAGAAGCAGAGCGACGGCATCGGCGTCCCCATACTGGGCGGCAACACCCAGCTGGAGCACGGACTCAAGCCGTGCGTGTCATTCTGCATATTCGGCGAGCTGGTCGC
>CAZTIX010000071.1:0-4981 GCA_964613935.1 uncultured archaeon | reverse complement strand
GTCGGGATTGGTCCAAGAACCGGCACATCCCGCTATCGCGGGATACTGGGTTTGGTCGGTGAAGGCTTCCCTGGTGCCGTCGGCGCATCCGGACCCGGCAGACGCGTACCCGCCGTCCTGGCCCCCGCCGAGATAGGAATCAAGGACGTTTCCCTGCGAGTCGGTCCAGTACCAGACGCTGAGGTCGCCGTTGGCGTAGAAGTATTCGGTCTGGCCGTTGTTCAGGGCGCTGAGCCTGCAGAGCTGCTGTCCGTAATAGTCGAGCATGCCGTCAACCGTGGCATAGCCCTGAGTGCCGAAGTCGGATACGGAAACCTGCTCTCCGGGAAGGCACCAGCTTATGCCCGTTGAGCCGGAATCCCCGATGTAGTTGAGGTAGGAGTCGTGCTCGTCGCCGTGCTCGTCCGTGAGGTACCAGACGCTACCGTCTTGGTTGGTGTAGAAGTTGGCCGTCCCCGCGCCGCTGTTGAACACGAGCCTGCAGAGGGTCTGGCCGGCGTAGCTCTGGGGGCCGCTCGTAGTCAGGGTGGCCGTGAAGCCCTCTTCGGCTATGTTGTAGGTCTGGCCGGGAACGCACCATGACGAGATGTCTCCGCTCTGACCTGAGGGCATGGCGGGCTGCCATGCGGAGCCGCCGCCGACCCAGGGGAGAGTGGGCTGCCATTGCGCTCCGGCGCCCGCGGGGCCGGAGCCGTCAATCAGGAAAACCGCGAGGACCAGTATCGCCACTATGACGGCCAGCGCTATAATCAACCCGGCTGCCGTGGAGGCCTGGCCCTTGCCCATTTTATGATGCTTCTCTAAGGGGTGGGGCAATAAAAATAAGAAGTGTTAGCGGACCCGGCGGGAAAATCAGTCCACAGTCTTGGGTCCCGTGTCCTGACGAAAGACCGAAGACCGCTTTTGCTGCGAAAAAACCCTGACGGGCCCGGCGGGATGCCGGGGTGGACACCGCCTCCCTGTTTATGACCCCGGCATAAGCCGGGACCGTGCGAGCCCAAGCCAAGGCAAGTGAGGACGGGCCCGGCGGGATGGCAAAGAGTTACACTACATAGCATCGCTCTTTGGCATAAGCCGGGGACGTGCGAGCCTAAGCTAAGACAAGTAAGCACGGACCCGGCGGGATTCGAACCCGCGATCTACAGCTTTCTCTCGGCGCTCCCCGGCAATCGCTTTTCTTTCCGCCGGCGCTTTCTTTTTCGAAAAGAAAGGGCCGTAGAAGGCTGTCGCCTTATCCTGACTAGGCTACGGGCCCATGTCCGTCCCGGGTTTCCATTCGGTCAACCCCGGCCAGCATGGCCAGTATAGTTAGCCTCTTTTGATATAAAAGACCTCGAAGAAGGCGCTCCGGCAAGCGGGCCGGGCTCATTCGTCGCACAGCTTTCCGCCTATCGCCCAGTCGCTCTTCTTGACATCCTCGTAGACTATCCAGACGTGCTCCCGCGGAGTCCCGGCTATCCCGGAGACCGCCTCGGTTATGGCCTCGGCCAGCTCCGCCTTCTGCTCGCGCGTTCGCCCGTCCCACATGCTCACTCTAACAACAGGCATTTTACAGAAAACCGCAAACCCAGGACTGAAAACTGAAGTGGGCCCAGCCGGATTTGAACCGGCGGCCTCCACCATGTCAAGGTGGCGTCATGCCAGGCTAGACCATGGGCCCGAGAGCGATAAGCTGCCAGACGGCCGCAGTTTTTCCCTCCCTGAAAAAAGCGCTGCTGCGCGGCTTATTTTTGTAGCTCCCAGCATAAAAAGAGCTCATCCGCCCAGCATGGCGCTGGCCACGATCTTGGAAATCTCGAAGACCACGGTCGCCGTCAGGGCCATGGTAAGCGAGTAGAAGACCAGGCCCTTCCATATCCTTATGCCCCTCACCACCGCCAGCATAACGCCGGAGATGAATGTCTCTATGAGAAGGTAAATCCAAAAGATGTTCAGGCTCGTGCCGGGCAGGTTGAGGGGATTGGCCACTTCCGTCCTGACGCCCACGTTCGCGACCACGACGGCTATCTCGGTGACGAACCCGAATATCAGCGGGGCCACGACGGCTCCTGCGGCGAATATGAAGGCCACGTACATCAGGGTCTTGCTCATCCTCTCCCTCTGGAGCCGGGCCATCTGCCTGGCGTCGGAGGCGACCGCGTCCAGTATGTCGGCCAGCTCTCCCCCTGCCTTCTTGCCGTCTATGACTATGGTGAAGGTCCGCTTCAGGAGAGGCACGTCAACCCTGGACACCAGGTTCTCGAGAGACTCCCCGAAGCTGAAGCCGCCTTCCATGTCGTTGAGGGCGATCTTCAGCTCCTCTATGAGGGGTCCCTTCTGTATCTTGGTGAGGTCCAGGAGAGCCTGCTCTATCGTCCCGCCCGCCCGCAGGGAGGTCGCCAGCTCCTCGAAGACGTCCGGCACCGCCTCCTCCATCCGAGTATCGCGCCTCTGCTTGAGGATTATGGGGAGGCCTATTATGAGGACGGGCAGCGCCACCACCGATATAACGGACACCGTCGGGCTCTGGGGGAAGGCGAAGAACATCAGAAAGCCCAGGGCGGCGGCTAGGGCTATCGCGATTCCTATCCAGATTGCGGGCGACACGCCTATCTTGCTGGTCCTCAGATAAAGTCCATAGCCCCTTTCGGCCCCGGTGCCCTCCTTCTTCTTTTCCGCCATCTTAGACCTTCGGCTCCATGAGTTTGACTGTGTAGGTGATGACTATCATTATGAGCGGGAACATTAGAAGGACCAGGACGGCCAGCATAGTGGGGTCCAGGACGGCCCCCCCGCCCACCTCCTGAAGAGGCTTGGCGCTGCTGACCACGGCGAACACGGCCATGACCACCGGGCCGACTATCCCGCCTATGAGGTAGACTATGGCGAAGGCGTTCAGCTTCTCGACGAAGTCCGATATCTTCATGCGCATCTCGAAGGTCAGGTCGTCCGCTATCTGGCTGATTATCTTGGCCACGTCGCCGCCCATCTGGAGGGCTCGCCTTATGTGGATGGTGACTCTGGTGAAGGAGGTGGAGCCTATCCTGCCGGAGGCGTCCTCGAGGGCCTCGGCGAAGTTCTCCCCCGACTTGACGTCCCACACCACCTTGTCCAGCTCCTTGGAGAGGAGGCCGTAGTCCGCCTTGGAAACCGAGACCATGGAGTCGAAGATGCTTATGCCGGCGCTAAGCAGCGCGGACATGTGGCGCAGGGCGAACGGCAGCTGGCGGTCCACTTCTCTGGAGCCGGATTTCAGCCTTATCGAGGGCAGGTTCGCTATGAGCAGGGAGGCGAAAACAAGGGAAAGGGCGAAGGCTAGGAGCGACAGGATTATCTGGAACGGAGTTATGACGAGGAAGAACACCGCAAAGACCAGTAGCGCCAGGATAAAGCCCATGGCCGAAGAGAAGGCGCAGTACTCCTCGGGGTAGAGATTGACGTCGGACCTCTTCAGGTCCCTCTCAAGAGCATTGGCGCCTAGGTTGTAGAACGCCCTGGAGAGCAGGTTCAGGGGGGGCAGGGTACCCAGCGGGTGAAGCCTGTATATGCCGGAGACCTTCTCGCCCGTCAGCTCCCGCTCCCGCAGTTCGGGAGCGGCGCCCTTTATCGTTCCGCCTATCCTGTCCAGCCTTTTGGAGCCTTCCCCAGTCTCGGAGGCGGTAGTTACCTCCTCTTCTTTCAGCTGCTTGAACACGTCTTTGAGGGAGTCGGCCCTCTTGGACTTGCCGGAGGACTTGACGGCCTTTTTGCCGGACTTGCTGGCCTTGTCCATCTTCTCCTGCCACTCGGCCTCCAGCTCGTCGGACGAGGGGAGCCTCTCCGGCTGGCCCTTGGGCGAGGCCTTCTTCTCCTTTTTTCCGGTGTCCTTTATCAGATTCCTCCAGTCTGAGGACTCGGATTCCGGGCCGTCGTCTTCGCTGGGCATGCTTTAAATTAAGGCGGGTAACCTTAAAAAATCAGGATTCCCGCTTCTCATAGTATTTGTGGATGAAAGTGGAGAAGGATTCCAGGGACTTTATGTCCTTCTGGGCGGCGGCCTCCAGGAGCTGCCTCCTTATGTCGAGCTCCTCGTCTATCTGCTTGCCGGACATGCCGGAGAACTTCTGTATCTGCTTCTTGACCGCCGAATTCTGGTCCATAAGGGCCATCTCGTCCTTCTCGGAGTCCCACTGATAGAGGATGTGCAGCTCCGGCTTCTTGTTGCCGGTTATCTCCGCCACTTCCGTGACCCTCCTCAGGAGCCCTTTTTTGGGCACGTTTATGCGGTTGAGCACGACCACGAGATTGAGCGCGGTGGCCATCTGCTCCGGCACGTTCATCGGGGGGGACATCAGACGCACCAGCGTCTCATCGCTGCTGTTGGCGTGTATGGTGCCCATCGAGCCCTGGTGGCCGGTGTTCATGGCGGTGAAGAGGGTGAAGGCCTCGGAGTGCCTAACCTCCCCCACCACTATCCTGTCCGGGCGCATCCTGAGGGCGTTCTTCAGCAGCGAGTCCATGGTTATCTCGCCGGTCCCCTCCACGCTGGGGGGCCTGGTCTCCATCCTCACCCAGTGCTTCAGGGGTAGATTCAGCTCGGCGGTGTCCTCTATGGTAAGGACCCTGTCGGTGGGGCGTATGAACATGGAGGCGCAGTTCAGGAGCGTGGTCTTGCCGGAAGACGTCCCGCCCGAGATGAGGATGTTGCAGGGGAACGCCTGCATGCCCTCCACGCACAGCCAGAGGAAGGCCGCCAGCTCCGGGCTGAGGGTCTTGAAGCGAATCATGTCGATTATGGTGTAGGGGTTCTCCCTGAACTTGCGTATGGTTATGCTCGGCCCGTCCACCGAGGCCGGATGCAGGGTCGCGTTCACCCTGTCGCCGGAGGGGAGGCGGGCGTCCAGCAGGGGGTTGTTGGTGTCCACCCTCCTGGAGACGTCCCTGGCGATGCGCTCGATTATGTTCAGGGCGTACTCGTCCGAGTCTATGACTACATTGGTCAGGAGCATGCCGTGCTTGCGGT
>CAZTIX010000070.1:0-5054 GCA_964613935.1 uncultured archaeon | reverse complement strand
GGAAGGAGCGAGCGACCTATCAGTGAAGAAGTTCTCCTCACAGACGGAGCTGAGCTCCTTCATCAAATACTCGTCCGAGAGCGGCGGCTACGGCGATTACGGATATAGCCGGGGCTTCACCGGCGACCTCATGGTGGACGCTGTCGGGGAAGCGGGGGCTCCGGCCCCGACGGCCTCCGCGAGAGCAGAAGGAGGGGAGGCAAGCGACTTCTCCGCCACCAACATCCAGGTAGAGGGCGTGGACGAGGCGGACATCGTCAAGAACGACGGGAAGTACATCTACGTCGTCTCCGGCGACAAGGTGGTCATAATAGACGCATTCCCGGCCGACGAGGCCAGGATACTTTCGGAAATCGAGTTCGACGAATCTCCAATCGAGATATTCATAAACGGAGACCGGCTGGCGGTCTTCACCCAAGATTACGATTCAGGCGGCTATTACTATTCAAGCGACACGGAGACCGAGGTGAGCGTTTACGACGTTTCCGACCGGGAGAACCCCGAGCTGGAGAAGACTGTCGAGGCGGACGGCAGCTACTTCGATTCGCGCATGATAGGGGAGCATGTGTACGTCATCGTCAACGAGCCCATATACTACCGGCCCTGCTCCTACCGGCTCGGAGAGCCCCTGGACCTGGAATGCCTTTCCCAAGACATCTCGCCACCCGAAATCGCGGTAAACGGCGAGAGCGCCTACGAGGGCTTCCCGGACATCTATTACTGGGGGATACCCGACACCTCCTACAGCTTCACCACAGTCCTGGCGGTGGACATCCAGGGCGAGGACGTGAGCGAGAAGATATTCGTGACCGGGAGCGCAAGCGAGATGTATGTGTCTCTGGACAACATCTACATAACCCGGACCCGATGGAGCAGTTGGTGGGAGATTCAGGAGAGGGTCTATGAGGAGGTCGTCATACCTGCCCTCCCAAACGAAACCAAAGAGGAGCTGGAGGAGATAGAGGACTCCGACAAGGGCTTCTACACCAAGCAGTATGAGCGCATGCTCGTCATCAGGGAATACCTGGCCAATCTCGACGAGGAGGAGCTGGAAGAGCTGGAGGAGGGAATGGGCGACAAGATGAGGGTGCTGGAGGAGGAGCTCATGCGCAACAGGGAGACCACCGCCGTAAGCAAGATAGGCATCGACGAGGGGGAAATCAAGCCCCTCGCCAGCGGAAGCGTCCCCGGGACCGTCCTCAACCAGTTCTCCATGGACGAGCACGACGGCTACTTCAGGATAGCAACGACCACGCAGAAATACAGCGAGGAGCAGGCCAACCACCTCTATGTCCTGGACTCGGACCTGGAGAGGGTGGGCGAGATAGAGGACATCGCGCCGGGGGAGAGCATCTACTCGGCGAGGTTCATGGGCAAGAGGGCGTATCTGGTGACCTTCAAGAGGGTCGACCCGCTGTTCGTGATAGACCTCTCGGACCCGGAGGACCCGGCGCTGCTGGGCAAGCTGAAGATTCCCGGCTATTCGGACTACCTCCACCCCTACGACGAGAACCATCTCATCGGCATAGGCAAGGAGGTGGACGAGAGCGTGGACGCCGACAAGATACACTCGGACAGCGCGGTCTACTACACGGCCGTCCAGGGGGTCAAGCTGGCCATATTCGACGTCACCGACGTGGAGCACCCCGTGGAGACGCACAAGGAGGTCATAGGCGACAGGGGCACGGAGTCCGAGGCCACCCAGGACCACAAGGCCTTCCTCTTTGACAGGCAGAGGGGCCTGCTGGTGATACCCATGCTGGTGGCGGAGGTGGCCGAGGAGTACAAGGACTACGAGGACTGGAAGACCATGGAGGGGGACTTCACCTTCCAGGGGGCGTACGTCTATGACGTGTCTTTGGACGGCGGCTTCGAGCTGAGGGGCCGGGTGACCCATCTGGACGACGGCGACGCGCTGCTGAAGAGCGGGTACTACTTCAGTTCCCCCTACTCCATAAAGCGCTCTCTCTACATGGACGACGTGCTCTACACAATCTCGGAGAAGAAGGTGAAGATGAGCGACCTCGCCGATTTGGAAGAGCTCAACGAGGTCGAGCTTCCCTACGAAGAGGAGGACGGCTACTGGCCGCCCTACTACTATTAGGCATGAAAAACGACAAGGTCGCCGTGGTGCCCCTGGGCGAGAGGTCCGGGGGCATCAACCAGGTCCTGGCCAACGACACCGCCCGCCGGATACTCAACCTGATTTCGGAGGAACCGATGTCGGCCATGCACATCGCCTACAACCTAGACCTTGCCATAAACACCGCCCAGTACAACCTTGACAGGCTGACGGGCGTCGGGCTGGCCGAGGTGGTCCGGGTGGAGAAGAGCAGGCGCGGCAGGGACATGAAGATATACGGGCCCACCAACAAGATAATAGCCATAGTCCCCAAGGGCGTGGAGAGGGGAAGCGTCATGGCGGCTCTGAAGGGGGTTCTGCCCCTCTTCCTGGTGGCGCTGGTGTTCGCGGCGGGAGTGGAAGTCATCCTGGGGCCGCAGCCCGTGCGGGAGGCGGGAGACGGAGGCATCATGGCGTTGACCAACGAGACGCCCGCGACGGGCGAGCCGTCGGAGAAGGGCTTCGGAGCTGCTCAGTCGGAAGAGTCAGAGAGCGCGGAGACCGGTCCGCCGCCCAGAGAGGAGGCCCCGGCGATGGTTATGGCCGCAGAAGACGCGGAAAACGCCTCACAAACCGAAAACAGGGCCGCGGAATCCGTAGAAGCCGGAGGGGGCGGGGAAATCGAAGCGGACGAAGAGCCCGGAAACGGGGAAGCGCTCTGTCCGCCTCCTCCGGAGCCGGAAACGAAGACCATAGTCGTAACGAAGGCGCCGGAGAGTTCCCTTCTGGACCATCCCGGGCTGTGGGCCGCGCTGGGCGGTCTGGCCGTCATCGCGGCGGCAATGGTCCTGCGGCGCAGGCGGGTGCTTGCCTAGACCTCAAGCATCGCCTTGAGCTCTTCGCCTTTTCTCAGCTCTTTCACCAGTTTTCTGTCCAAATCCGCGGCGGCCTTGTCCGCGCGCACGCAGAGGGTCCGGGGGCAGACGAAGGAGCTCTTTCTGATTACCATCGAGGTAGAATCTTTCAAGGTCAGCCTGGGGTCTCCCCGGGCGGTTATGGTGTCGCGGGCCCCGTTGCACTCGAGGATTATGCGCAGCCCGGCCCCGCGCCTCAGGGAGTCCTTCAGGGAGTCGCTCAGTTCGGGAAGGGACCTGTCGGCCCTTATGCCGATTATGCAGTCGCCGGCGGGGGTGAGGAAACCCTCCTTCGTTATCTCCGCGGTGGTCCTGTGCCGGGCGGAGATGTTGGGGTGGCCGGAGGCTCTGACGGTTTCCCTCATATTGGCACGGTCTGGGAGTAGCGGCCCGACTTGGATGATATCGAGACGACCGACGCCTCGCAATCCACGTCTATCTCGTAGGGCAGCTCCGCAGAGTCCAGCTCGGATTCGAGCTCGGCGCAGTCTATGCCAGTGGAGTCCAGCTCCCCGATGTTGCGGGCCAGATTGGCTGCCTTCATCATGGTTATTCGCTCGTAGCCGGAATCCTGCATGATTGAGGCCGATTTGAGGCTGGTTATAACGACGGCAAATGCCGCTATGAAGACCAGGAAGACCAGCATGTTGTACACATATCCCTTTTTTCTCATCATATTCCCACCCTGACCGTCAATTCTGAAACGCTTCCGTCTTCCGGGTCCGCGAGGAATCTCCTGGAAGTGGCAACCTCCCCAGCCTCCCCGATGGAGCCCTTCTCAAGCACCGGACTTCCCCCAAGCCGGACGCTTATGGAGAGGCCCCTCTCCTCCGCGATGTGAGCGAGGCTTGAATTCAGCTGCTCGGTGAGGGGTTCCAAGTCGTCGGACCACTCGGAGCTCTGGGCGACCGAGTCGGCGATGTCCTCGGCCCAGACGTTGAGGGTGTAGGAGGTCTTGGTGCCGGCCTCGGGGGTGTTGGTCATAAGGAGCATCAAGAAGCCTATCGCCAGGAAGGCTGTCGTGTACGCCAGCAAGGCGTCCAGTATGGCCACCAGCCCTCTTTTTTTCATGGAATGTCCTCCCAAACCGTTATGGAAATGCCTGCCAGCTTCCCGGGGATTATCTCGCCCGAATCATCTCGCTGCAGGACGAAGCGAAGCTCGGAGTCGGCGGGGTTGTTGTAGTAGATGTGGGCGAACCTGCCTCTGGCAGGCTCCCCGTCCTCCAGCTGCGGAGACCAAAGGTCGTCGCTCTCCGTGCAGAGGTCTCCGCCGACGCTCTCGCCCGCCTCGTAGTCGCCGTAATCGGTGACCAGGGCATGGTAAACGTATCCGGAGGGGAGGACTTCTTCCGCAGCCCCTTCCAGGGCGCTCTCCAGGGAGTCGCAGTCGGCCGCGCTAACGTAGGCTTCTCCGGATTCCCTCATCGCGGTTATGGCACTATCCGAGAGCGACTGGGCCAGAATCTCCAGCTCGCCGTCTCTGGCCGTTGCCTTCATCTGCTCCTCGCCCAGGTAGAGGTACTGAAGGCTCGCCCCGAGTATCAGCATCAGGGGCAGGAGAGAGAAGAGTATGTCTATAGAGAATATCTGCCCGGCCCTTGGGCCTGCGCTCCTGTCCCGCCCTTTTGACATAATGCGCCTAATGCTCATACAGTCCCTCCTCGCATACTATCGAAGCCACGAAGCCCTCCCCCAGGGAGGCTTCTATGCGCTGCTCCATTCTCCCTTCAGCCTCCCCGCAGTCCTCGGACCTTGCGTATAGCTTGGCTCTGAGATTGCCCTCCACAATTACCTCGTCGATTCTTATAAGATGGGTGGTGGTGCCCTCCATGGAGAGCTCGAGCGCCGCCCCTTGGGCCAAGGCTCTGGCTCTGGACATGGCCTCGATGTCCCCCCCGTAGCGCATGGTCTTGACGGAAACGCCCCACACTGCGACTACGATGAAGAGAACTACGAACGCCGTCTCCAAAGCCGTCTGTCCCCTCTTTCCCATTCTTCTTTTCATGTTGTTCCGCAGGTTTCGCACAATATGCCGGTTCCCGAGAGCCTGCACTCCGACATGTTCAGCAGCTCTCC
>CAZTIX010000069.1:0-5060 GCA_964613935.1 uncultured archaeon | reverse complement strand
TTCTCCGCCATGAACTCGGCCAGGTCTATTAGTCGGGCCGAGTAGCCCATCTCGTTGTCGTACCAGGCGAAGATTTTGACCAGGTCGCCGATGGCGTCGGTCATCTGGCCGTCGACTATGGCCGACTCCGTGGCGGACGTGTAGTCCACCGAGACCAGGGGGAGCTCGGTGTAGGACATTATTCCCTTGAGCCTGCCCTCAGCGGCCTTCCTGTAAATCGCGTTGACCTCCTCCGCACCGGCTTCCTTGCCCACCTTGGCCACCAGGTCCACTATGGAGACGTCTGGGGTGGGGACCCTCACCGCAACGCCGTCCAGCTTGCCCTTCAGCTCCGGGATGACTGCGCCCGTGGCTTTTGCCGCGCCCGTCGAAGTGGGCACCATCGACATGGCGGCGGCGCGGGCCCTGCGGAAGTCTTTTTTGTGGGAGCCGTCCAGGAGCCGCTGGTTGCCGGTGTAGGCGTGTATTGTGGTGCAGAAGCCGCTTTTGATTTCCAGGGCGTCGTTGAGCACCTTCGCCACCGGAGCCAGGCAGTTGGTGGTGCAGGAGGCGTTGGAGACCACGTCGTGCTTATCCGGGTCGTAGCCGTCCTCGTTCACGCCCAGAACCACGGTGGCGTCCACCTCCTTGCCGGGCGCGCTGATTATGACCTTTTTTGCTCCGGCCTCGATGTGCCCCTTGGCCTGCGGCCCCTTGCGAAACTTGCCGGTCGACTCTATGACCACGTCCACGCCGTTGTCGCCCCAGGGGATGTTGGCCAGCGAGTCGCTGACCGCTGTGAACTTGACCTCCCTGCCCCCCACGGAGATGCCGCCGTCTGTCGGCTCGACTTCCTTGTCGAGGATGCCGTGGACGGAGTCGTATTTGCACAGATGGGCCATCTGCTCGTTGTCGGAGCTGCGGGTGTTGACCATGACCACTTCCACGTCCTTCCTGCCCTCGGCCGCGCGCATGGCTAGCCGGCCGGTCCTGCCGAAGCCGTTGATACCTATCCTGACCGTCATTTTTACTGGCCCCCTGTGCGAGTTATTAACTCCTCGCAGGATAAAAAGGTTTCGGTTTTTGGAAAAAGCAGGACGGCATCCCGCTTCTTCGCCCCGGCGCGGAAGGTCATCCCCTCTGGCGAGTGTATTTTTCCTTTTCGGGCGACCGGCGGTTGCGGACCTCGGAGGCGACCGGGCATGCGTCTTTTTACGAGCCAAGCTTTTAAATCCAATCCGTCAAAATATCCGCAATGATTTCTGGCAAGAGCGTCCGCATGGAGAGGATCATGGACCGCAGGACCGGGAGGACCATAATCGTCCCGATGGACCACGGCATCAGCTCCGGCCCCATAGCAGGGCTCGAGGACATGCCCAAGGCCGTGGACTCCGTGGTCAACGGCGGGGCCAACGCCGTGCTCATGCACAAGGGCATGGTCAGCGGCGGGCACCGCGGATACGGCAAGGACGTGGGCCTCATAGTCCATCTCTCAGCCTCGACTTCCATGGCGCCGGACCCCAACGCCAAGAAGCTCGCCACCACTGTCGAGCACGCGGTCAAGATGGGGGCGGACGCGGTTTCGGTACACGTCAACATCGGCTCCGAGACGGAGGCCGAGATGGTGCAGGACATGGGAATGGTCTCGGAGGTGGCGGACGAGTGGGGCATGCCCCTGCTGGCCATGATGTACCCCAGGGGCCGCGACGTCAAGGACCCCTGCGACGTGGAGGTGGTCAAGCTGGCCGCGCGCATAGGCGTGGAGCTGGGCGCCGACATCGTCAAGACCAACTACACCGGCGACCCGGACAGCTTCAAAGAGGTCGTGAAGGGGGCGGGCAAGGTACCCGTCGTCATCGCGGGAGGCGAGAAGGCCAAGGACATCAGGGGCGTGCTCCAGAGCGTCAAGGACAGCGTTGACGCGGGAGGCGCGGGCGTGGCCATGGGAAGGAACATCTTCCAGGCCAAGGAGCCGGCCAAGATGGTCGCAGCCGTGGCAGCCGTAGTCCACAAGAACAAGGGCGCGGACGAGGCGCTGGAGATTCTGAAGTAGAATGTTTTTAAGTTTTGACCCATAACCTACCGTGAGGTCTGAAAAATGTCGAGGCATAGGCCCACTAAGGCGGAAGTAGAAGGGAGAAAAAGGGAAAGGAGGAGGAGGAAGCAGAGGGGGAAGCAGGGTTCCAGGGCCTCATCTGAAAAGGCCCCCGAGAGGCACAGCCGGAGAGGGCCGCAGAGGGAGAGTCTGCAGCTTACGGTCCTGGGAGGCGGCCGGATGCCGCGGCTGAGCAGCAGGCATCTCGCGGACCTGAGGAGGGGGGAGATGGTCAACCTCACGAAAGACCACTTCGCGCAGACCGACCACAGCCGGAGCGATATCGCCGGCGGGGTGCTGGTCTTCGACGTGATTCCGAAGGCCGGGACAACAAGCAGGCCCCTGAGGAGCTTCATGGTGGACTTGAATGCCAAGACCATCAAAAGGGTTTCAAAGTGAGCCTTTCAAAATGGATGTTCTGAATGTATCAACAAAGGCAAGAGAGCAGCTCGTCGACATAACTCGGGAAGTCCAGAGAACAGTCGCAGAATCCGGCATCAAGGACGGCCGCTGCGTAGTCTTCTGCCCGCACACCACGGCCGGGCTGACCATCAACGAGAACGCCGACCCGGACGTTGTGAAGGACATCCTGCGGCACCTGAAGAAGCTGGTTCCCGAGGACGGCGGCTTCGCGCACTCGGAGGGCAACTCGGACGCTCACATAAAGGCGAGCCTGATGGGGCCGTCGCTGACGGTCCTGGTCGAGGGCGGAAAGCTCGTCCTAGGAACATGGCAGGGAATCTACTTCTGCGAGTTCGACGGGCCGAGGAGCAGGAAGGCTCACGTGAGGGTCCTGGGCGAGGGCCCCGGCCGGTGAGCCGGGAGGCTCATTTTTATTCCCCCTGCCGCAAAAATAGACCCCTCACCGCAAGAGAGGGGCATCTCAACTTGCTTCTTGCGAGCCGGGACTTAGGGTCCCTTCATGTTCTGCAACCCCGAAAATGAGCAAGCTTCTATGGGTCTCCGCCGACGGCGACGAGCCGTGGGGAAAGCGAAAGGATAGGGTCACCTCCGCCCTGGAGGCGGGCGCCGACGCGGTTCTGGTCAACGGCGGCGAGGCCGGCAAGGTCAAAGAGCTGGGCAGCATCCAGGTCGTGGGCCGGGACATAAAGGCCGAGTTCTTGGAGATAAAAGATAAGAATGACGAGCTGAAGGCCGCCAAGAAAGCGAGGGACAAGGTCGTGGTGGTCTCGACCACAGACTGGACCGTCATCCCGCTGGAGAACCTCATAGCAGCGAAGCAGGAGGGCAAGGGCACCCTCATAGCGCGCGCGGACTCCGTCTCCGACGCGAAGGTTGCCCTGGAGACGCTCGAGACGGGCGTCGACGGGATACTCTTCGCTGGAAAAGCCTCCGACATCAAGAAGGTCAAAGAGCTCATCGAGAAGATGAGCACTGGCAGGGTCGAGCTGATAGCGGCGAAGATTACGAAGATAAAGCCCGTCGGCATGGGCGACCGGGTCTGCGTGGATGCGTGCTCTATGTTCTCCAAGGGCGAGGGCATGCTGGTGGGCTCGGCCAGCTCTGGGCTGTTCTTGGTGCACTCGGAGACAATCGAGTCGCCCTACGTCGCCGCCCGCCCGTTCAGGGTCAACGCAGGGCCGGTGCACTCCTACACGCTGCTGCCCAGCGGCAAGACCGCCTACCTCAGCGAGCTGGAGGGGGGAGACGAGGTGCTGGCGGTGGACCACGGGGGCAACACCCGGACCATGATAGTGGGCAGGCTGAAGATCGAGAAGCGGCCGCTGATGCTGGTGGAGGCGAAGGCCGGCAAAAAGGCGATAAAGACCATCCTGCAGAACGCCGAGACCATCAGACTGACTGCCAAAGGAGGCAAGGCGGTATCGGTCGCCAAGCTCAAGGAGGGCGACGAGGTGCTGGCCTGCGTGGAGGAGGGAGGGCGCCACTTCGGCATGGCAGTCAAAGAGAGCATAGAAGAAAAATGAAACCCCTGATTTGCGTCCCCATAACCGAAGCCAACGTAGAGGACGCGCTCGACTCC
This sequence comes from uncultured archaeon, assembly GCA_964613935.1. Lineage (GTDB taxonomy): Archaea > Altiarchaeota > Altiarchaeia > JAFGQM01 > JAFGQM01 > CAZQBY01. The sequence goes on along the minus strand of CAZTIX010000069.1, from coordinate 984 downwards.
ATCCGCGCGGCCAAGGAGAAGGGGGCCGAGCTGGTGGAGCTGCGGCTGGACTACATAGGCGACCTGGACGACGCCAAGATAGGAGACCTTGTGGACGACGTGGAGATGCCCAAGATAGCGACCCTCCGCAGCAGGAGGGAGGGCGGATTCTGGGAGGGCGACGAGAACGAGAGGATAAACCACCTGCAGACCTGCCTCAGCTTCGGGGCCCAGTACGTGGACGTGGAGGACTCCACCGACATCGGCTGGCGCTACGAGGTGTCCAAGTCCTGCAAGCAGAACGGGGCCAAGATGATAATCTCCCACCACGACTTCGAGAAGGCCCCGCCCAGGCAGGAGATGATAGACATCTGCAAGAACGAATACGCGGCCGGGGCCAACATCGCCAAGATAGCGGTGGCGCCGCAGGGCGCGGAGGACGTGGGGAACGTGCTGAGCGTTATCGAGCATTTTAAATCACAGGACAAGCCGATAATCGGCATAGCGATGGGGCGCCTGGGCGCGGTCACCCGAGTCTTCGGGCCGCAGATGGGCTCTTTTTTGACTTACGCCGCCCTGGAGAAGGGCAGGGAGTCCGCGGAGGGCCAGCTGCCGCTGGAAGACATGAAGACCATGTTCGAGATACTGGGGATTGGCTCAGGGGAATAGGGTCTTCCTTATCCGGCCTATCGAGTCCTTCAGGTTCTTCTTGTTGTCGAAGCCCCCGATTCTGCAGCCCTCCTCGGCGAATTCGATCATGTTGGGCAGGGCGCGCACCACGTTGTCCACTATGGTTATGTCGGCTTTTTGGGCCGTCCGGGAGAAAGGGTTGAGGTCTACGGCCACGACAAACTTTCCCATCTCCTTGAGCGCCTCGGTCCGGTCTCCGTCCTCCAGCATGACCAGGACGGCGTCCGCCTTGTATATGCCCTCGGGGTCCACCATGCCGCGGGCGGAGTCGAGGCCCGGGATTCTGGCCTTCTCCCCCGTGCCGTAGACCCTCTT
>CAZTIX010000068.1:0-5216 GCA_964613935.1 uncultured archaeon | reverse complement strand
GCGAACTTGTCCTTGAGGACCTCGTAGGCCATGTAGGGCGATATGACGCCGTCCTCCGTCACTATGGCGTCTATGTACTCGGGCGGGGTGAAATCGAAGGCGGGATTCCACATCCTGACTCCCTTCATCTTGGGCCTTATCTCCCCCGTCGCCCTCTCCTCTATCTCTATCATCTCCCCCCCGTAGGTCTGCGGAGAGAACTTGAGGGTCTCGCAGGCGACTATGACGGGGACGTTGGCCTCCTTGGCTATGGCGGCTATCTGGGAGGTCCCTATCTTGTTGGCCACGGCCCCGTTAGCGGCCACGGTGTCCGCCCCCACTATCACCTTGTCGACGTCAAACTCCTCTATTGCGTAGCGGACGGCCGAGTCGACTATGAGCGTCACCGGTATCTTCTTTTTGGCCATGAACTTGGCGGTGAGGTAGCCCTGGTTGCGGGGGCGGGTCTCCGTGCATATCGCCTTTATCTTCTTGGGCTTGGCGGCCTCGGCTATGACCTCCAGAGCCGCGGTGGAATTGCAGTGGGTGAGGACGGTGTCCCCGGTCTTGAGCCTCTTGGCGCCTATCCGCGCTATCTTCTCGAGGGCTTCCTCCTGCTTCTGCACGAACTTGCCTATGAGCTTGGGCAGGTGCTCCCGGGGAAACTCGCGCGAGAGGTATGCCAGATAATCGGTCGTGTTGGGAAGGGAGACCGCAGTCGGGCGGGCCTTCTTGAGCTTCTCGGCCTGCCTGGCGAAATCGTTAACGAAGTCCTTGCCCCTGTAGCCCCCGGCATACTCCTTCAGGGACTCGGCAGCGGTCAGGGCGATTTCCAGCGCCCCGCGCACCTCCATGGACTTTATCTTCTTTGCGGCGGTCTTCGGGTCCATCATAGGGTCTTTTGCGGATTAATTACGGGACGCCGGTAATAAACATTTATTCCTCCTTCCGCAAATAGTGGCGATGCCAAGGCCCAGGGGGAAAGGGAAAAAGGCCCGGAAGCCCGCTCGCGGCAGGGGGCCGGCCAGGCCGCCCAGCGCCAAGGAGGTGCAGGCGCTCATAGCGAAGAGGATAAGAGAGGAAGAGACCTTCAACACCATAGGCACAAGAAAGGGGAGGGAGTGGTTCCACAAGGCTCACGAGCACTACGCTACCGCCCACAAGCCCGTATCGGTCGAGGAGGCCAAGGCCGCGCAGGCCCGGGGGGAGAAGAAGCGCGCCCAACTGAAGGAGACCAGGAGGCAGATAGCCCAGCAGATTGCCGAGATGGACCGGGAAGCCAAGGAGGGGATAAAGGAGCTGGAGAGGGCCCGGCTTTCCCGCAGGCAGCAGATAATCCAGCTCTCGAAGGTGAGAGCGGCCCTCCAAAAAGAGGAGATGAGGCTGGAGGACCTGGAGAGGCGGGTGGACAGGACCGCCAAGAGGATAGGCCGGAAAAAACGGCTGGAATGGATAAGGGGGAGAGAGGAGGAGGTCGGGAAGCAGCTCTCCGAGGTGAGCGAGGTTCTGAAGGAGCTGAAGAAATCGCAGGTGAAACCCGACCGGAAGAAGCGCAGGAAAAAGAGGCGGAGAAAGACAGCATAGTCTCCTTTTAAGTCCGTTCTGCTTCTAATTTAACGCTATGGCCATACATCCCATAGACAACCGCTATGGGCGCCCTGAGGTGAAGGCGATATTCGACGAGGAAAACAAGCTGCAGCGCCTCCTGGACGTGGAGTGCGCGCTGGTCAAGGCGCACGCGGCGGTGGGGGACGTGCCCGAGTCCGCGGCCAAAGAGGTCGAGAAGAAATGCTCCACTAAATATGTCACAGTTAAGAGGGTAAAGGAGATAGAGGCCCAGATAAACCACGACCTGATGGCCATGGTCAAGGCCTACTCAGAGCAGTGCGACGGCGACGCGGGCAAGTACATACACCTGGGCGCGACGTCCGCCGACATCATGGACACCTCGCTGGCGCTCCAGCTGAGGGACTTCATCAAGTTCCTGGAGCAGGATTTGCATGACCTGAGGAAGATTCTGGTCGGGCTCGCAGACGAGCACAAGAAGACCGTCTGCATCGGCAGGACTCACGCGCAGCACGCCGTGCCGACCACCTACGGCCTCAAATTCGCCATCTGGGCCGAGGAGGTCCAGCGCCACGTCGACCGTCTGAAAGAGTACAAACCGCGGATACTCGTGGGGCAGATGACCGGCGCGGTCGGGACCCAGGCCGCTCTGGGGCCGAAAGCGATGGAGATGCAGGAGTTGGTGATGAAGTATCTCGGGCTGGAATCGGTCGACGTCTCCAACCAGGTCGTCCAGCGGGACCGGCATGCGGAGTTCGTCTTCAATCTCGCGCTCATCGGCGAGACGCTCAACAAGATAAACACGGAGATACGCAACCTGCAGCGCACCGAAATCGACGAGGTGGCCGAGGGCTTCAAGAAGGGTAGGCAGGTCGGGTCTTCCACCATGCCCCACAAGCGCAACCCCATACTGTGCGAGCGCATCTGCGGGCTGAGCAGGATAATCAAGGCCGACGCATTCGCGGCCATGGACAACATGCCGCTGTGGCACGAGCGCGATTTGACAAACTCCTCGCCGGAGAGGGTGATATTCCCGGAGGCCTGCATACTGGCTGACTACATATTGATCAAGAGCGTCTATGTCCTCAAGAACCTCGAGTTCAAGCCGGAGAATATCAAGAGGAATCTCGATTTCACGAAGGGCCTGATAATGGCGGAGAAGCTGATGGTGACGCTGGTGGAGAAGGGCATGGGCCGGCAGGAGGCCCACGAGCTTGTCCGCAGGAACGCGATGAGGGTTTACGAAACGGGCGAGCACTTCCTGGAAGTCCTGAAGGAAGACGGGGAAATCTCCAAGCTCCTCCCGGAGAAGGAGCTCGAGGAAGCAATGGACCCGGAGAAGTATGTGGGGACGGCGGTGGAGCAGGTGGAGAAGGTCGTCAAGAGGCTGAGCTGATTTTTTACTAAGGTAGGAATAATTACATTCTCCTTAAGGGCAACAATGAAATGCGATGTAGAGATAATCGTGAAGCTGAAGGAGGGGCTGCTGAACCCGGAGGCCAAGACCATCGAGCGGAGCCTGGGGCTCCTTGGCTACAAGAACGTCTCGCAGTTTGACACGAAGAAGGTCTTTTTGATGAAACTCGACGCGCCTTCCGCAAAGGAGGCGGAGAAGCAGGCGGACGAGATGTGCAGGCGGATATTGGTCAACCCCGTCATAGAGGATTACAGGATAACCGTCAAATAAGGATTGTGTCAATGGGTTTCAACAAATGATAGGGGTTCTCCAATTCCCGGGCAGCAACTGCGACATGGACGTAGAGCGCGCGCTGACGGACGTGGTCAAGGCCGAGGCCAAACTGATTTTCTTCAAGAGTCAGAACTTGTCAGGGCTAGACGGCCTTGTCATACCGGGCGGGTTTTCATACGGAGACCACCTGCGCGCGGGCGCCATAGCCGCCAAGATGCCGGTGATGGAGCAGATCAAGGCAATGGCAAGGGAGGGCAAGCCGGTCCTGGGAATCTGCAACGGCTTTCAGGTCCTGTGCGACTCAGGCCTTCTTCCCGGAGCGCTGACCAGGAACACAGACGTCAGGTTCATCTGCAAGTGGATGGATTTGGACGTCGCCAACGAGAGCAGCGTGTTCACTAAGAAATACAAAAAAAACGAGAGGATACGCATGCCGGTGGCCCACGGGGAGGGCAGATACTACTGCGACGAGAAGACCCTCAAAGGGCTGCAGGAAAACGACCGGATAGCCTTCCGCTACCGCGACAATCCAAACGGCTCGGTGGACGGCATAGCCGGAGTGGTAAACGAGGAGGGCAACGTGCTGGGGCTGATGCCCCACCCGGAAAGAGCGTCCGAAGACGTGCTGGGCGGCACGGACGGGCGAAGGATATTCGAGGCGATGGTAGAGTACATAGAGTCAAGATGAGTGAGGACAAGGCCTGCTGGGGATGCGAAGAGGACAGGAAAGAGAGGCCCAACGTCGCCCTCAGCGACGAGGAGATAGCCCTCGCGAGGGAGCGCCTCGGCAGGGAGCCCAATTCCACGGAATGGGCGATGATAGACGTGATGTGGTCCGAGCACTGCGCCTACAAGTCCAGCAGGAAATACCTGAAGCTCTTCCCCACGGAGGGCGAGAACGTACTGGTTGGCGTTGGGGACGACTGCGGTATCGTGAAATTCGACGAAAAATACGCCATAGGCATAGGCATGGAGTCTCACAATCACCCCTCGGCCGTCGAGCCTGTGGCCGGGGCGGCTACCGGAATAGGCGGCATAATCAGGGACATAGTATCCAAGGGCGCGATGCCGATAGCCTGCCTGGACCCGCTGAGGCTGGGCGACATAAAGAACCACGAGCGCTCCAAGTACCTGTTCGAGAACATCGTCAAGGGCATAGCCGATTACGGCAACTGCATAGGCGTGCCCACGGTCGGCGGCGAGGCCGAGTTCCGCAAGGGCTTCAACAAGAACCCGCTGGTCAACGTGGTCTGCGCGGGGCTGGTGGAGCGGGACAAAATCGTCAGAGGAGTCGCCCCGAACGCCGGCGACACCATGATGCTGGTGGGCAGCAAGACGGGGAGAGACGGCATCCACGGCGTGACCTTCGCCTCGGAGGAGCTGAGCGGCGAGAGCGAGGAGGAGTCGAGGCCGGCCGTCCAGATAGAAGACCCATTCTCCGAGAAGCTGCTCATTGACTCCTTCATGGAGATATTCAGGACCACCGACGCTTGGGCCGGCTGCAAGGACCTGGGCGGGGGGGGCTTCACCTGCGCGACTTCCGAAATCGTCCACAAGGGCGGCATGGGGGCGCGCATAGAGCTGGAGAAGATACCCCTGCGCGAGGAGGGCATGGAGCCTTGGGAAATCCTCCTGTCCGAGACGCAGGAGCGGATGATGCTGATAGTCAAGAAGGGGCGAGAAGAGGAGGTAGAAAAAATCCTCGACAAATGGGACGTCCTGCATTCGCGGGTGGGGGAGGTCACGGACGACGGCCGGTATGTGATAACCCGAAACGGTGAGCCCATAGTCGACTTGCCGACCCACATGCTCACCGAGGGGCCGCTTCTCGACCGGCAATTCAAGCCGAAAGAGCGGCCGAATGTTGAAAAGCCGAAAGTCTCGCACATGCGAGGGTTCTTCCTGGACCTGCTGAAAGAGCCCAACATCGCCTCCAAGAGATGGATATACGAGCAGTACGATTACGGGGTCCAGACGCGCA
>CAZTIX010000067.1:0-5250 GCA_964613935.1 uncultured archaeon | reverse complement strand
TGATGCGGTCCTGGGCCCCGGAGAGCAGCGGAGCGACCCGGCCGTAATATTCCCGGGCGGTGACCATCTCGACCGCCCCCTCCCCCAGCACCATGGGGTCGAATGCGACATAGAAGGCCTCGGCCGCAACTACGCCTGCGAGAAACCCAACGCATAGAAGCAGGAGGGGGTCCCTGAAGGAAACCACGCCCATATTGCGGCCGGGGGGATTAATAGTTGAGCGGGGGCAATATTATGCGAAGGCGATAACGGTCGGCCAGACGGCGGGCGGCTTCAGCCCTTGAGATACTTCTTGGCGTAGAAGAGCAGCTTGGGCCTCTTGACAAGCATCTTGAGCAGGAACCGGGTCTTTCCCTTCTGCATCCTGTCGAGGTCCTCGCCGCTCAGGGCCCCGGCGAAGTGCTCGAAGTCCTTGTCTCTGAGATGCTCCAGGAAGTGCCGCAGCTTGAGCAGCTTCATCATGCGCCTGCCATCGGTCTCCTTCCACTCCTTCTCGTACTCGGCCAGCTTCCCGGAGGACAAATCGCCGCTCTCCACCGCCTCGGCGGCCACCCGCCCGCATATCTGGGCGGCGTAGAGGTTGGTGGACATGCCCCCTCCGTGAATGGGGTTGACCATCTGCGCGGAGTCGCCCACCAGCATGAGCTGGTCCTTTACAAAAGGCTCCTTCATGTAGCCGGAGACGGGGACTCCGCCCGAATTGACCTCCACGGGGGAGGCGTCCCCGAACAGCTCGTCGTGCTTTGAAATGAATCGCTCCAGGTAGGAGCGTGCCGTGCGCTTCTCGTTGGCGGTCCCGATTATGCCGATGCCCACGTTGGCGAGGTCGTCGCCCTTGGGGAAGACCCACAGGTAGCCTCTGGGGGCCGTCTCGTTGCCGAACCACAGGTGTATCTTCTTCATGTCCAGCCCGCTCACCCCGGCCATCTCGTACTGGAAGCCGGATATGTAGTCCTTGAGGGTATTGGTGGTCCTGAGGCCCGCCATCCGGCCTATTTTGGACTCCACCCCGTCGGCGCCCACGACCAGCTTCGACCTGAACTCCGCTTCGTCTCCCAGCAAATCGGCCCGGACCCCGCCTATCTTGTTCCCGTCTTTCAGAAGGCCGACGGCGGGGGTGCGGACCATGCAGTCGGCGCCCGCCTTTATCGCGTCCTTGGCCAGGTGCTTCTCGAAGACCTTTCGTTCCAGGACGTAGCCCCTCGAGTCCTTGGTCTCCATGGCGATCCTCTTCCCGCCCGGAGACCACAGGACGGCCCCGTCTATCTCCCGGGCGATGTATTTCTTGCTTTTCTTGAGCCCGGCCCTCTCGAAGCCCTTGGCGCTGATGCCCTCGGCGCAGCGCTTGGGGGAGCCTATCTCGGAGTCCTTCTCCAAGAGCAGAACGGACAGCCCCTTCTCAGCGCAGGCCCTGGCCGTCATGCATCCGGCCGGCCCGGCCCCCACCACGATGGCGTCGTAGTCTGTCATTTCTCAATCCTCATCGCCCTGACCGGGCAGTATTTCACGCAAGCCCCGCAGTCCACGCACTTCTGCCTGTCCACGACTATCACCGACTCCTCGAGGGTTATCGCGTCCGCTGGGCAGATTCCCACGCACCCGCCGCAGTGGATGCACTTTCCGCGGTCGCAGACTGCCGGCATTTTGTGTCTTTTCCTGAAGTTTTAATGATTGTTAAAAGTTGCCTTATTAAATGTTTGATATATAAATATCTAGGGGTCAGACAGATGAGAAAGCGGACAATGCGGGTCGCGGGCATAGACCTTGCCGGAAGCGACAGGAACGACACCGGATTCTGCGCGCTGTCCGGAGACGGCAGGGAGAAAAGCGTCAGGACCCGCCTGCTCAAGACGGACTCGGATATAGAGCTGCAGTGCGACCTCCTGAGCCCGGACCTCATAGCCATAGACGCCCCCCTGAGCCCGGCCAAGAACGCCTGCATGAGGGGGGCCGACGAGCAGCTCAGGGAGTACGGCGCCCTCCCCCACAACCTCAGAGGAATGGCCTGCCTCGTCGAGCGGGGGATAGCGCTGGGCAACCGGCTGCGGGCCTCCCATCCGGTCATCGAGGTGTTCAGCACCGCCACCGCCAAGATTCTGGGCTTCTACGACAAGGACGACGCCGAGATGCAGAAGAGGCTGGCACCGCTGCTCGGCGGAGACCTCACCGGCCGGATGCTCTCCAGAGACGAGCTCGACGCCGTGGCGGCCGCGCTGACCGCGTTCCTGCACCTCCGGGGAAAGACCGCCGAGCTGGGCGACGCAGAGGGCAAGATAGCGGTGCCCAAGGTCTAGCTTCTCGGCCCGACGTCTTTTTTTAATCAAAACCGTTAATTAACCTATGCTTGATTCCGCTCTATGCCTGTTCATAGGGAACCTTCTGGGAGACACCATGGGGCTAGGCGGCATGACCACCGAGGTGCTCTTCGGGCTGAAGGTGGTCGCCCTGGTCATGGTCTACGGATACATGCACATGAACCTTGGGGGCGGCATCCTGTCAACGTCCATATTCCTCATATTCGGATACTACTTCCTGTTCTACGCCAACGGAATCCTCGCGGTGATAATACTGGTGCTGTTCTTCCTGATGATACACGGCTTCGACATACTGTGGGGCGGCGACATCGTGAAGGCCAACATGGGGGAGAGGATGGCCGCCCGGCAGGCCAGCCCCTACCATCAGCACATCCCGCCTTAGCTACAATAAAAATGCCGAAAAAACTGAAAAATGGTCTTCGCCGAATTTGAGACGGTCTGGCTGCTGGTGAGGATATTCCTGGTCATAACCATATTCGGCTTCGTCCGCAACTGGACCGGCAACACCACCCTCTCCCTGGTCATAGGCGGCATACTCACCTACCTCTTCGTGTTCCGCTACCCCCTCCTTGGGGCCAGCTATCTCGTCCTGTCCAACATATTCATGCTCATATTCTTCATATGGGTGATATTCCTCATAATCCCGAAATAGCGCTCCCGCCATAATGAGACTCACCCTCGTCGAGCGGCAGGAAGCAAGGCTGCGCTGCATACCCGACCTCGGAATAGCCCATCTGGCCGGCCAGTGCAGGAAGGCCGGAATCGGCGTCAGCTTGGTGCAGGGCTCTCCCCTGACCCTGGAATGCCTGACCGACCGCTCCGTCTTCCCCCTCTTCCTCCGGAGGTACGGAGAGGAGGCCAAAGAGCGGGGCGAGGACTGGCTCGGGGAGTTCCTGGAGTTCAACTGGCGCATGGCCGTGTCGAGCGACATCTGCGACAAGGCCAATCCCGAGGCCCTCCGCGACCTGTGGGAGCTCCTGGAGTTCGTAGAGAAGCGCGTCTGGCCGGAGTGGCTGGCCGGCTTCCTCCACGACCGGATAATGGAGACCAGGCCGGACTCGGTGGGCTTCTCGGTCTGGGACTTCTACGGCCACCCCGAGGTGGCCGCTTCGGTCGGGGAGGTCGTCCGCAGGCTTAGGAAAGAAGAGGGCCTGCCGGTTCTGGTGGGCGGCCCGGGGACCGTCACAAGAACCGCCCGCAGGGACATTCTCAGGATATTCGAGCCGGACGCGATAGTCCACCACGAGGGCGAGCTGGCCCTGCCCGGGGCCCTGGAGATGATAGAGGGGGGCGGGCCGGAGAAAGCCCCCAACATCAGCGTTAGGGGAAGCGGAGGGGGCCTTCGCGACGGCGAGACAGTCCCGGTGGAGGACCTCGACTCCCTGGCCCTCCCCGACTTCACCGACTACGACCTCGACTCGTTCTTCCTGCCTGTGAGGGTCCTTCCGGTGATGACCTCCCGGGGATGCCCCTGGGCCCGGTGCGCCTTCTGCAGCCACCACGCCACCTACAGGGGCTACAGGGAGTTCAGCCCGGAGCGGGTCGCCGAGGCGGTGGACATGTGCAGGGAGAAGCACGGGGCCGGCATGATAATGCTCCACGACGAGACTGTCACGGCGGCGAGGGTGAGGGCGCTCCTGCCGCACCTTCCCGAGGCCGACTATTATTCCTACGCCTATCCCAAGGGCTTCGACGCGCCCCTCCTCAAACGCATGCGCGAGAAGGGTTTCCGGGTCCTGGTCTGGGGGGTCGAGTCGGGGTGCCAGGAGGTCCTGGACCGCATGCGCAAGGGCACCGACACATCCGAGGTCGAGCGCATAATCAGGGCTTCGCACGACGCGGGCATAACCAACGTGGCGTTCATCCTCTTCGGCTTCCCCGGCGAAACCAGGAAGCAGGCCGAGGAGACCGTGGATTTCCTGCGGCGCAACGCCGGCAGCATCGAGCGCCACGCAGCCACCGTCTTCCGGCTGGAGGAGGGCTCGCCCGTCTGGCGGGAGCCGGGCAGGTGGGGCGTCAAGAAGCTGAAGGGCGGGGATTACCGCGTGGAGAGCGGGATGCGGAGGGAAGAGGTGCTGGACTTCCTGAGGGGCCTGAACGAGCGCAGGATAAAGACGTCCGCGGACACCAAATACTACATGCCCGGAGACTCCGAGATGCGGCCCTACCTGTTCATGCAGGCGGCCTACGGGGAGGGCTCCGGCGAGTATCCGGTGCGGAACGGCCTGCTGATTGGGAACGAGATAAGGCCCTCTCTGCTGATGAAGGGCGTCTCCCGCCCGGTGCTGAAGCTCGACGAGCGCCAGAAGGAGCTCTATCTCAGGTGCGACGGCCGGCACAAGGCCGACGCCGGCGAGTTCCTGAAGTACCCGTACGTCGTCATGTACGAGCGGCCCTTCGGGGGTTAGCGCGGGCGTCATGCGATTCGCCGCGCGCATCCCAAGGATTTTTAAGGAGGCACCGATAACTAATAAAGGCGCCCCGGCCAACGGGCGCGCGAATAAGGATAAAATGCCCACTAAGACCAAAAAGAGCAAGAAGTCGAAGCCCTCCGCCAAGCAGCTCCACGGCAGGGTCAAGGAGCTGGAGAAGGGCCACGGGAAGCTGACGGACATCAAGGACGAGCTGAGGACTATAAGCATGGAGTACTCCGACATCCGCTCGCGAATCGAGGCCACCGACGTGCTGATAGACCACATAGTCCACCAGCTGGACACGGAGAGGAAGATGCGGCTGCTCACCATAGTCCTGTCCGCGGCCATACTCGCGATGCTGCTCGTCCTGCTCCTCTGAGGCCGCGCGGCCGAGGCTTTTTAAGCTTTAACGAGCAAGTTGTCACTGAAGAGTAGTTAAGGCTGAGTCAAGAATGGCGCGGAGGCGGCGAGGCGAGGGGGGATCTAGCAGGGGGCGAAAAAGCGAAATATCGAGCCGTCTC
>CAZTIX010000066.1:0-5316 GCA_964613935.1 uncultured archaeon | reverse complement strand
AAGGAGCGTCGCCGTGCGAAGAAGTTGAAGGCCGAGAAGAAATCCCTGAAGAGCGCTCTGCCCGAGTCGAAAGCCAGGGAGATTCTGCTGAGCCTGGCCGACTACGCCGTCGAGAGGGAGCTTTAGCCCTTACTCGGCCTCCGCCTTCTGGAGCGGCATGAACTCCACGTCTAGCTCCTCGCAAATCGACTGTATCTCCATGTCGTTGGTCAGGAGAGCGGAGCCGGTCAGCTTGGCCAGGGTTATCGCCTCGGCGTACTGCCTGCTTATGCCCTTGTCCTTGGCCAGCTTTCGGGCCTCTTCCTTGTTCTCGTCCTTCAGGAAAGCCGGCTTGAGGTAATCCTCCAGGTCTGCGGGCACGTCGCCCAGTATGTAGACGCTCTCGTCCTCGGCGAACTCCTTGAACTCGTCCAGCCTGCCGTCATCGGTCAGCTCGTCCAGGAACTCGGGAGTTATTATGTACTTGCCCTTCCTGCGCCACAGCAGGAACAGCAGGAACAATCCGCCTATCGCCGCGAGAGCCAGCAGCCAGAGCGGCCAATTGGGCTCGGCCGCGGTCACCGCGCCCGTCGGAGACTCGACTGGTGTCTCTTCAGGCTCCGGTTCCGGCTCCGGCTCGGGAGCCTCTTCCTGGGGAGTCTCCTCCAGCTCAGGCTCAGGCTCGGGCTCCGGCGCAGGGCCGGGTCCGGGCGGAGGCGGGGCGAATGTGAAGGTGGTTAGGGCGCCGCCCCCCTCATTTCCGTCTCCGTCGTCGTCATCGCCGTTCGAGGGATTGGTGACCGACATGCTGGCGGAGCCCTCATTGTTGCTCTCGTCCAGCTCCTGCACGGTGTCGTTCAAATCGACTATTTTCGTTATGTTTATCTGGCCGGTCTTGTTGGCCACCCAGTTCTCCGTGGCGTTTACGCAGGAGTTGGCATCCACGGACACTCCATAGACCGTGAGCAGAGAGCCGTCCAGGTAGACATGCACGGTTACATTGGTCAGGTTCTGTCCACCCTCGTTGCAGACTGTGTTGTCTATGGTGACATTGTCCCCCTGCTGTGAGCTTTCAGGCATTCCGACCGAAACTGTGAGGTCCGGGACGGCAGAGGGGTCTTCGCATACCTTGGCCAGCACGCCGTCCACATCATAAGCGTCGGATGGGTTGCCGAAGCTGTCCGGATCAGTCTCGTCGACCAGCCTGACATACCTTGCCCACGTAAGCGGGCCGAGGTCGAACGAGCTGTCAAGGCAGCCGGTTCCAAGGTCCTCCCATGACGCGCCATCCTGCGAAGCATAGGCGTGGACCGTCTCGGGATAGGTGCCGCACGGGGGCGAGCCGTAGCTCGTCTCGACGACCACGAAGTCGTCGCCAGACCCGTTGACTATTATTCCCGCGAACTCAAGCGTCATGTTGCCTCCGAAGCCCAGGCTGGCGAAGTTCATCGAATCGTCCATCTCCGGGACGCCCAGAGCCTCGCTGCCGTTCGCCCTCTCGGGCGGCAGCGGGTCTCCGCCCTTCTGAGTGCCGGGGAAGTATTCCACTACTTGGACGGCGACGCAGCCGTAGCAGTCTTCGAAGGTCTCGCACTGGTACTCGCCCGGCTCCATGACAGTTTCGCAGGCGAGAGTGTTGTAGTTGCATTCCGTGTGGACGCATTGGGTGAAGTTCTCGCACTCGTCGGTGCCGTTGCCCACTGCCTCCTCGCACATCGAGAGCTCGTAGTTGCACTCCATGTGCGTGTCCAGAATGCAGTTCGTGCAGCCGTCGCCGCTGACGTTGTTGCCGTCGTCGCACTCCTCTCCGCTCTCGACCACGCCGTTGCCGCATACGGGCTCGGGCGGCACGCACCTGGCGCTGACGTTGTCCAGAAGCGTTCCCTTGGCGTCGGGTTCTCCGATGTCGGCGAACTCCAGGGCGGTCACCGTGGAGGTGGCTACGAAGCTGTAGGAGTAAGTCTGCCAGTCCGTGTCGGAAGAGCCGGCACCGGAGATTGTGTCCAGCACGACTCCGTCGGCCTTGACTTCAAGCTCGTTGTTGGCGGCGTCCGTGTCGGGCCTCGGAGAGAACATGAAGCTTATCGTGTAAGTCTCGCCTGGCACGGTGGGGATGTCCTGGCTTATTCGGGTCGATGCTGGCTCATTGTTCAGTCCGCCGCCCGGGCCGTCCCAGTCTCCGTCCAGCTCTGCGTTCTGGCTGCCTTCGCCCTGAGTCCAGCCCTGAACGCCGGCCTGAATCTCGAGGCTGGGCGTCTCCGGGCGGTCCTCTCCTCCGTAGCTAGGCTCGGCGGTCTCCCACTCGACGCTCCAAGCGAGGCCGGGGGTCCCGTTGTCGAATATGTTCCAGTTCTTCTCGTGCGTTACTGCCGGGGATTCAAAGCCTCCGTTGGACAGGAGCTCCGCGTCCGGGTCGCAGACGTCCTCTATGCAGTCTATGTCCTCCTGGCAGGCGTCTTCCCCTCCGCCGCTAGCGATTACGCAGGCCCTGCCCTGGCATTCCAGGTGGTAGCAGTTGGAGTCTTCAGAGCAGGAGTCTCCGCTCTCGTTTGCCGGGGCGGTCACGCAGGCCAGCTGCTCGTAGTCGCAGATGTCGTGGTAGCAGTCGGAGTTCTGGGAGCAGGCTGTTCCGCTCTCGTTTGCCGGAGCGTTCACGCAACTCATCTGCTCGTAGTCGCAGATGTCGTGGTAGCAGTCGGAGTTCTGGGAGCAGGAGTCTCCCTGGACGAAATCGGGAGATTTCAGGCATGCCACTTGATTGTAGTCGCAGATGAAGTGATAGCAGTCCGAATCGCTCGAGCACTCGTCCGTGCCGTGAGAGAACATGACGTCGCAGGTGAGGGCGTCGTAGTTGCACTCGGTGTGGACGCAATCATCGTAAGTGGCGCACTCGTCCGTGCCGTTTTGAGCCGCCTGCACGCAGGCTTCCTGGCCGTAGTCGCAGACCGTGTGGAAGCAGTCGGAGTTCTGGGAGCAGGAGTCGCCCTGCACGCCGACGGGTTCGGTCACGCAGGCCAGCTGGCCGTAATCGCAGATGTCGTGGAAGCAGTCGTCGTAGGTGGCGCACTCGTCCTCGTCTTCGCCCTCGACTATGGCGCAGGCCTGCGCTTCGTAGTCGCATTCGGTGTGCTGGGGGCAGTCTTCGAAAGAGGCGCACTCGTCCTCGCCCGGGCCCTGGACCGCTTCGCATGACAAGGTTTCGTAGTTGCACTCGGTGTGGCTGACCTCCTCTGGCACGTTGAAGGCCACGCAGTAGTAAGTCTGGTTCTCCTGCGGCCCGCCGATATAATCGTAGTTGTCGTAGTTGAGCACGTCTTCGTGGCAGTAGAGCTCCGCGCTGACGTCCCCTCCTTCTGCGCCGCTGAATTCCAGGTAGCCGGGCTTGAAGACCTCGCGCACCCAGATGCGGTCGGCGCCGTTCAGCTCGGCTATCATGACCGCGGCCGTTCCGCTGCCGTTGGTGGGTCCGAAGGTGCTCCAGTTGCCGCCCGCTTCTCCGGTGTTGTCGCCGGGGTTCTCAGTGCCGGACTGCGCCCACTGGAAAGACCAGTCTCTGGCGAGCCAGCAATCGGGATTATCAGCAAGGAAATCCTCCGCGGTGGAGGAGGTTACGTCCGGGCCCCCGCCGCCCCAGTTCGGCAGGTCGTCCTCGTCCGGGCACATTATCTTGGTGGCGACTACTGAAGTCGAAGAGCAGTCTGCGAGCGGTATCCATTCGCCGCTTTGGTAGGTCTGGCCGCCGACGCGGATGGTGCTTGTGTTTGATTGTGAAGTTACGATGTCGATTTTGACCTTGGGGCATTCGCAGGTGTAGCACAGCTCGAGCCTGTAAGTATCATGATATCCGCAAGTTCTTAGATTGGATTCCACTGTGGAAGAGCCCGACGACCAGTAGACTTCGTCATCGCCGCATTGGCCCTGATGATTATTTCCCTGCTGCTCGACACCATGAGAGCTGGGATAATCGTCTATGAAGCCGGAAACCTGCGCACAGGAGAATGTCAGGTTCCCATACGCTTGCAAATCTCCCGCTGGCAGCCTAATCTCCACAATGCCCTCATCCCTGCGCATGGAGAGGGCGTTATCCGGCACTTCAAGCTCGGCGTCTATTATGAGGTTGGCGGGGTCTATGCACTCTGCAGGCAGAGAGCATTCGGTTGGGTCATCGCTGTCAGTCAAGCCGTCGCCGTCGTTGTCAAAACCGTCGGAGCAGGCGTCCCAACCGCAGACCGTACCTGTTTCCGGATATGCGCAATATGGCTCGTTCTCGCAGGCAGGGTCGGCGCAGTCGACTGCGGGATCGGGGTTGTCGTTCTGGCCGTTCATGCAGGCGCAGGAAGAGTCCAAGTCGTCAACATCGCCATTGCAATCGTTGTCCAGGCCATCGAAGCAGTTGCAGCCTTCCTCGCTCTCCCCCGGATTGACGGCGGCTTCGGCATCATCGCAGTCGAGTATGCTTATTCCACAACTAATACAAGCGGAACACCCGCCGCCAATGGCGGCATAGCCGTCCGCATCCGCATCGCATGGCTCTCCGGGGTTGCAGTCGTCGCAGGAGCTGAAATCTCCGGAAGCCGTTCCGAGAGCAAAGCTAACGCTGAGAAGGGCCACTAAAAAAATCAGGAAGAAGTTTGAAAAGGTCGCCTTTGTCTTGCCTCCATTCCCGAAAACTAGTCCAGAATACAATCTGCTTTTCATTTTTCTCGCCTCTTTATGCCACCCTATGAAAATGAACTGTCGTATATATTGAAAAAAAGCTTAAAAAGGGATTGGATGGAACTCAGAGGGAAAAGCATAAAAAGGGGGGTGGATAGAATAGGCGAGGCGAGCATGTTTACATTACAATATCCTGTGGGTTGGATGGATGGAATTCGCGCCTCTGCAATCTAGTGTTTTTCTAAGACTCACCTGAAAAAATATCCGATGGAAATCCAGAAGACTCCCATAGGCGTCCTGGCCATGGAGGAGGGAAAGGTCGTGGACAAGGCCCTCTTCCCCAGGGATCCCAAGGCCATAGCCGAGAAGCTGAAGGGCGAGCCGGAGGAGGAGAAGAGGCTCAGGGCCAAGTATCCGAAGGCGAAAGAGGGTGAGGGCAGGCTCGACCTTGCGGAGCTGGCGGAGCGCCTCGGCTTCTGCAAAAAGGAGGAGCTGGGGGCGATTGTGTCCAAGGTCAACGAGGAGATGGTCAAGGCCGGCATCAGGAGCGGGTTCGGCCGTGACAAGCTCGTGGTCAGCGCGGTGCGCGCGCAGAGGCATTTGGAGGAGAGCGTCAACTCCCGGTGGTGACATATCGAGAAGAGTTAGGTGAATTTAAAAACAAACTTTTCGAGAGATAAA
>CAZTIX010000065.1:0-5326 GCA_964613935.1 uncultured archaeon | reverse complement strand
AACATAGTGCGAAAGTCCAGAAAGGCGAACCTCAGCCTCTATTCCGTCAACGAGGACTGCCCCTTCCTGCCGGAGCTGAGGCGCCTCTTCATCAAGACGGATTATCTGGGGGAGCTGATCAGGAGGGAATTCTCAGGCAGCAGATACTGTTTCATATACGGCTCCTTTGCCAGGGGGGAGGAGAACCGCTCCAGCGACATAGACCTTTTTGTAGTCTCGGACGCCGGCCACGACAAGATGATGAGGAAGGTCCAGAAGGTGCAGAGGGAATCGGACAGGGAGATAAACCCCGTGCTTTGGGACGAGAAGGCCTTCAGGGATAAGAAGGGCGGGTCCTTTATGGCGACCGTCCTGTCCGAAAAGATAATAATGATAATAGGGGACGAAAATGAGCTCAGAAGAGAAGTGGGCCAGGATAAGGCCTGACGCGAAGCTTGTCAGGGGCGCGATATCAAGGGCGGAGCGCGACATCGACGCGGCGGAGAACTTGCTGAAGTCGGGGGACTACGACTGGGCCTTCGCCATAGCATACAACGCCATGCTGCAGGCAGGCCGGGCGCTCATGTTCTCCGAGGGCTTCAGGCCCAAGGGGCAGCACCAGCACGTATCGGTCGTGGAGTTCGCCAAGGGGAGGTTTGAGAAGGAGCTGACCGACAGGCTTTTGTTCGCATTCGACAACAGCAGGAAGAAGAGGCACCTGGTCGTGTACGAAGAGGCCGGCGCGGTGGGCGAGAACGAGGCCAGGGCCGCTTTGGCGGCCGCCGCCGAGTTCGTGGAGAAAGCTAGGGGATTGATTGGGAAAAAATGGCCTCTCTGACCTTCTACGGCGGCGCGGGCGAGATAGGCGGGAACAAGCTCCTGCTGGAGGACGGGGGCGCGAAGGTGTATCTCGACTTCGGCGAGCCGTTCGACTTCGGGGAGGGGTATTTTTTGGAGGAGGGCTACCTGAAGCCCCGCGGCGCCGACGGGCTGGCGCCGTACTTCGAGCTCAATCTGGTCCCCAAGGTCAAAAAGCTGTACTCGGAGGCCATGCTCATGCACACTGACCTGCCCTACGAGGCGCCGGACGTCGACGCGGTCTTCCTCACCCACCACCACTCCGACCACTCCGGCGAGCTGAAGTTCCTGGACCCCTCGATACCCGTCTACATGGGCCGCGGGACCCATGCGATCATGGACGCCTACGCCAAATTGTATCCGAGCTTCGCCAGGTACGGGGAGCACGACGTTCGCGAGTTTTCTTCCGGCGACAGGATTGACGTGAAGGGCCTGACCTTCAGGCCGGTCCACGTTGAGCATTCCACGCCCGGGGCCTACGGGTATGTGATTGAGCGGGACGGCGGGAACATCGTCTACACGGGAGACCTGCGGATGCACGGGCAGGCAAAGGAGATGACCGAGGAGTTCATAAAAGAGGCCGAAAAAGCGGACCCCGCCGTCATGCTGTGCGAGGGGACAAGGATCCCGGCCGAGGGCGAGATCAGGGGCATGCCCAGGGAGGAGGCGGAGGCCGCCCAGAGGGAGATGGGGGAGAAGGAGTACACTGAAGAGGGCGTCAGGAAGAAGGTCTCCGGGGTGATCGGGGACTCCGGGGGGCTCGTGTTCGCCCACTTCGCCATGTGCAACATCGATAGGCTCAGGAGCATCTGGGAGGCGGCTGCCGAGAACAACAGGAAGCTCGTCATCGACCCGAAGTATGCCTACATACTCGACTGCCTGAGGGACAGGATAGACTGGCTGCCGGAGACCGGCGAGCTCTGCCTGTACTACCGGCTCAATTCTGACTCGAACTGGGACGAGAAGGGCTACGTGAGCGTGTGGAGGGACTACTATGGGAAGGAGCTTGGCGACGAGTGGTTCAATGTCAACCGCAATGGGAGAAAAAGCAGGAAGAGGGGCATGTGGAGGTGCGAGGCGGACATGAGGGGGTGCAACATCACCTTCAAGGACCTTAGGGAGAAGCCGGAAGACTACGTCCTGTTCATAAACATCTCCAGGCTGGTCGAGCTGGCGCACATAAGGCCTGAGAACGCGGACTACATCTACAGCTCTTCGGAGCACTTTTTGGAAGGGGAGGAGAACTATAAGATGAAGGCCGCCATGGGCAACTGGCTGAAGCACTTCGACGTCAAGCTGCACAAGGCTCATTGCTCGGGGCATGCTGCTGCGGAGGACATTGAAGGGATGGTCAAGAGGGTGAAGCCGGATACTGTCGTCCCCATACATACTTTGAACCCTGAGAAGTTCAAGGACTTTTGCGGGGATGTGAGGGTTGTTGGGCAAGGGGAGAAGATTGGATTTTAATCTTAAGTTGAAAATCAAAAAAGACCATGCCGGGAAACATAACTATTAACTTTTAGAATAATAGAATATACTAAAAGTAAGCATTTTAGCCTATTTAAATAGGTGAAAGTTCAAAAATAAGCAATGGACGAGGCAAAGGCTCTTGAAACCCTCAGGAGGATGAACCGTTGGTGGTCAGACGGCCGCGTTCCGAAGGAGCTCAGCAGGGATTTTAAGAGGAAGGAGTTCGGCAAGGCCATGGAGCTGCTGGGCCTGCGGAGGATGCTCGTGATAATAGGGGCGAGAAGAGTCGGGAAGACGGTCCTGATGCACCAGATCATAGAGCGCCTGCTGGAGAGCAAAAAGAGGGAGAACATAATGTATGCCCAGCTGGACCACCCCAATCTCAGGGATGTCGGGCTTGAGGAATTGATAGGCGTCTTCAAAAGGCATCTCAGGCCGGAGGGCGAGCTGTACGTCTTCCTGGACGAGGTCCAGTATGTCAACGACTGGTCGCTTTGGCTGAAGTCCCTCTACGACCGGAAGGAGCCCATAAAATTCGTTCTGTCGGGCTCCGCCGCAAGCACCCTGAAGAAGGATTCCGAGTCCCTGCTGGGGCGCTCGGCGGAGATAGAGCTGCACCCGTTCTCATTCGACGAATTCGCCAGGTTCAGGGGTTACCAGCCGGGCCCGGCTCAGGGGATAGAGGGCCTGCCGGCGCGCGGCCTCAGGGGGTATCTGGAGCACAAGGAGTGGGCGGAGCCGCTGCTCAACGAGTACATACGCAGGGGAGGCTTCCCGGAGACCTTTGAGATCGAGAATGCCGACGTATCAGAGGAGCTGCTCAGGGAGGACATCACGAGCAAGGCGATATACAGGGACATCGTGTCGGTCTACGGCATAAAGAACCCGGAACTGCTGGAAGGCGTTTTCACATACCTCTGCTTCAACTCCTCCAGGATACTGAACAAGGAGAGCGCCTCCGGCGACCTCGGCATCGACAAGGTGACGCTGTCCAGCTACCTGGGCTATCTCCGCTCCGCGTTCCTGGCCTATGAGGCGAAGAACTATTCCCGCAACATAAAGAGGACCCTGGGGACCATGAGCAGGTTCTACGTCTGCGACCCGGGGCTGATAAACAGCATCACGTCATACGGCGAGAGCCTTTTCCTGGACCAGAACAAGATCGGCATGCTCATGGAGACCATCGTGTTCAACCGCTGCTTCATCCACGCGAGGCAGAAGGGCGGGAAGGCCTTCTACTGGAGGGACAAGCAGAAGAACGAGGTCGACGCCGTCGTGAAGATCGGGAAGAGAGTCGTGCCGATAGAGGTCAAGTACCGGTCGCGGATAGGCAAGAGGGATGCAAAAGGCCTGGAGAGGTTCATGAGGGAGTTCAAGGCGGACAGGGGGATAATCGTCACAAAGGACCTTTTCGAGGAGAGGGGGAAGATACTGTACATACCGGCATGGCTGTTCCTGCTGGCGCTTTAGCAAACTATCATGGACGGTCGGGCGTCGAGTGGCTGCGAGCATTTCCTGGAGGGGGAGGAGAACAAAAGGATGAGGGAGGTCATGGAGAACTGGCTGGGGCACTTCGGGGTTAAGTTGCATAAGGCTCATTGTTCGGGGCATGCGGCGGCTAAGGATATTGAGAGGATGGTCAAGAGGGTGAAGCCGGACACTGTTGTTCCCATTCATACGCTTAATCCCGAGAAGTTCAAGGATTTCCATGGGGATGTGAGGGTTGTTGGGAAGGGGGATGTGTTAGGGATTTAAATTCTTTAAGCCACAAATTGAATTATTGTATTGAATTCTTTAGTAACATTGGTAACAGAGGAAAGTTAATATGGGAGTAATTTAAAAATATTAAAAATGTCAAGACTGATTCTGAAGTTAGAAACGACAAAAGACTGCGCTTATGATTTAGAATATTATGGTAAGCTCCGGGGAGTGATTTATGATAGTATAAGCAAAGATTATCCCTCATTACACAACAAACCAGGCTATAAATACTTTTGCTTTAGCAATATTTTTCCGATAACTGATGCAAAAAAGGGCGACGCTAAAACTCTTATAATAAGTTCACCCGACGAAGATGTGCTTTCATCGATATATAAAAACCTTCCAAAAAAACTTCAAGTCGGTGAAAATGAATATTTAGTCAAAGAGAAAAAACCCCTGAAAACCAAGGTCAAACCTGGCGATACTTTGATTACGGGAACACCTATAATCGTGAGAATACCCAAATCCTCTTTTGAAAAATACAACATAACCTCCCCCAACGATTATGTATATTGGAGGATGGAATTCCCTGCCAATGCCTTTTTGAACCAACTTGAATCAAATCTCAAGAAGAAGTTCTCTGGTTTCTTTGGATTAAGACCGGAGCCCTCGTTTCCACTTCCTTTCGAGAGTTATGAGCCAAGAAAAGAAGTCGGACTAAAGACAAATATAAAGGGAAATCCGGCTCAACTTGTCGGAAGCCTCTGGAAATTTAAAGTAGGAAAAAGTGTTTCTAAATTGCAGCTTAAGTTCTTGCAGTTCTGTCTAGACTGCGGGTTTGGGGAACTTAATAGCTATGGGTTTGGGTTTATGAATGTGGTGAAAAGATGATTGAAGCGCTTAAGGAGATTGGAGAGTATGCACTCAAGAAGCAAGGTAAAAACATTGATGATCCAACAGATATGTTAGAGATTCTAATTGACGATCCTGAAAGCAACCCGAAAAAATCCTCGTATAAAAATATTTTGCTAATCCAATTAGAACAAGTAAATGGAAAATGTGAATATAACGGCATTGATATCGAGGAGTACAGTCGTAGTAAATTAAGTAAATATTTGTACAAACAAGGCAGTCCAAAGGGCCCCGATGTGACGCCAACATCGAGGGTGACTAACATCGAATCTACTTTTAAAAACACTAAAATTTTGCCTTGGTTCAAAAACTATACTACTCTCAATGAAGACAAAGACAAAAACTTTTTGGTAAAAAGCCAACATTTTCCACCAGTCTGTGACTGGTGGCCTATTTCTTAGCCAAA
>CAZTIX010000064.1:0-5458 GCA_964613935.1 uncultured archaeon | reverse complement strand
GATAGGTAGGCGAGGCCGAGATTGTAGCGGAGGACCGGATTCTTCGGCATGTCGGAGATCACGGCTTCGAGGTCGAGGATGGCGCCGGAGAGCAGCTCGGGATCGCCACCGTAGAGCCGGAGAGTGGCCCGGAGGGCGATGGACGCTCTGAAGAACGGCGGGTTGAAGGGGGGGCTGAAGCTGTCCAAGCCCACCGTCGAGAGCATCTGGCGATACGAGAAGGAGGTGAAGGAGGCGCGCAGGCTGGCCCGGGAGAAGTTCAAGCTCCCAGCCGGGGAGAACAGCTACGGCTCCCCCAACTACATGTTCAACCAGAAGATGGGCGACGCGGCCTACGAGCGCTACAAGAGCGCCCCGTCGAAGAACGAGGGGCATCTGGCGGTCGCCTGGTTCTATTACGACCGCGCCCTGAGGCTGGCCCGGAAGCGGACGGAGGAGGGCTCGCTGCCGCGCGGGGGCAGGAAGCAGCTCCGCCGGAGGATAGACTACTGCGAGGGCGCCCTGGGGGTCGTCAGGAGCGAGGTGGAGGAGTGAAGTCCGGAGGGCCGCGGTAGATGCCCTTTGTTACACCGGGCGGCCGCAAAGTGCGGTTCGACTCTGGCGGGCCGTAACCCTCCAGATGAAGGGCGACCGTCCAGGGGCTCTTCAGCAGGATGCCGGCGCTCTCCCTTTTCGGAAGGCTGCGGCTGTACAACTGGAACAAGCGCACGTTGCCGATGACTGTTTCCACGGGCGTTTTCTTTTTTCCGGCGCCTATACTGTCCTTTAGCGTATCCCAGATTCCGAGTTTCCTGAGTTCCTCGACGCTCGCCTGCCGCGCGTCCCCCTTTTTTCGGCTGGGGGGCTTTTCCGTCACGCCGATGGCTCGCTTCCTGGATTCTAGATTTTGAGGGTCGCCGGCGAAAAAGGGATTGAGATAGACGCGGCGGCGGCTCTTTCCTTGCCTGACGGTTCCCTCGTGCCGGACCAGTCCGGCGTCCCCCATGGCGCGCACCACCCCCAGGAGCACCTTCGGCCGCGTATGGGTGTGGAGTCCGTGGTCGTAGATGCGGTCCGCCAGCTCCTTCCAAGGCACGGCGCCCCTCTCCAGCACGTGGCGCGCGGCTCTGGCGAAGACCAGTTTCAGCAGGGGCTCGTTGAAGGTGTTCATGGCCCTCCTGACCGTTTCCTGATATCTTCCTTCTTTCGGGTTTTTGGTCAGTCGCCTGCCCGGGGGAAACACCCTCTTGTGGATGCTGTCTGTCACGAACTGGGACAGGTCTCCCTTATAGGGTCTTTTCTTCCTCGGAGGCATCTTTGCGAATTGACGTTTTAAGGCTTAAAGGGCGACGGTTCTCGCTAGCGGGGGGTGCGGGCGCTTCTAATCGGAGGTCTCGGAATCGTGGTTTTGCGGCTTTGGAGGCCCTCCAGGTCCAATATGACCTGCTGAGGACTCTTGAGGAGGATTCTTGCCTTCTTTCCCCTGGGGGGCCTTTGGCCGTAGGCCTGGAAAAGGGCGAGGTTTCCCATGACCCTGTCCAGATTTCCCCCCTTTCCGAGCCGGTCCTTGAGAGGGCTCCACAGTCCCATCTTCTTGAGGGCGGCGATGTTTGCCTTCCTGGCGTCCTCCCGGCTCCTGGTCGGCCTTCTGGTCGGCTCGATGGCGGCGGCCATCTCCTTCAGCTCGCCGGGATTCCTGGCGAAATAGTCGGAGAGGCGGACATGGCGGTGGCTGTTCACTCTGCTTATGTCTCCCCTGAAATCGGCAAGGCCGGCTTCCTGCATACGGCCCAGCAATTTCAGGAGATGGTCGGGGTTGGTCCATTTGTGCAGGGCGGGGTCGTAGACCGAGTTCACCGCATCCTTCCAAGAGCTGACGGGATTCCTCAGCAGGTGGCGCCCCAGGCGAGCTGCCGCCAGCGCGGCTAGGGGACGGTCGTAGCCGAACATGTGCATGTACATGTGCTTCTTAAACTCTTTCTCGTCGATGCCGCGGCCGTCCGCCAGCCGTTCGCCAGGGGGGAACATGCGCTTATGAAGCCTTTCGGCTATCAGCCGCCGCGAGTCTCCCACCGCGAGGGGTTTGGCGTCGGGGGAGGCGTCCTTGGGCACTACGACATAGCGGTGTTCTCTTGACAAGCGATTGTGAAGCAGGTCGTCCTCGGGTCTCCTCCGGGGCATTTTCATGGATTAACGCAAGAAGGCTTAAAAATATGCGCGGCTATCCCCTGAAGCGCTCGGGAAGGACGAAATCATTCCCGATTGGCTTGAGGGTTCCGACCTGCCGCAGCTCTTGCAGGAAGACCCTCTTCTGCCTAGGGGAGAGTCCGTGCTCTTTTAGGGCGCTCCTGGACACGCGGTGGTCGGGAGACTGCTCGGCCGCCCTCGCCAGCGATTCGGCTGCTTTCCTGAACTTCTTGGTGGAGAACGCGGCAACCTTGAGGTGTCGCTCCAGCGGGGTGGACGATCCTCCGCGGCGCCGGCCGGCGGGCTTCTGTCCCCTGGCTCCGGCCCGCCAGGACGCCGGGGCTCCTCCGGGCATTGAGCCCTGCTGCTGCCTTCGCTTGGGTTCGCTGGGCATTTTATCCAATATTTAAGTTTCGAAGAATTAAAAGCATCAGCTTTTTAACCGAGAATCAGCAATATATCGCGCTTTCGAGCGAGTTTTTCCCGCCTTAGCGTAGTCTGGCTAACGCGTCTGGCTGTAGTTGGTTTGTCAGAGGAATCTGATTAAGACGGTTACCGGAAGATCCCCGGTTCAAATCCGGGAGGCGGGATTGAACCTTTTTTCTTTGGAAAAAAGGTGTCTTCGGTCTGCAGTCTTGGGTCCACTCGAAGAGGTTTTCAGTCTGCGGTCTACGGAAAAGGGAATCTATGGGTTGAATGCGAGATACTTGAGAGTCTGCGAAAAGCTGCAACAAGAGTTTAAGCATGCAGATGATGCGGTTCAGATCCGGCGGTTTTTGGAGCTTAAGGAAATAGAAGGTTTGAGCGTTACGAGGCTGCTGAAGTACTATCACTCCCTAAAGGTGTTTTACTCTGTTTCTGGGCGTTTTGATTGCTCTAGAGAGGATGTAGGGGGGTATCTCTTACTGCTTAGGCGGAAGTATAAGATATCCTCGCAGGAGACTATGTGGTACTGTGTTAAGAAGTTTCTTGAGTGGTTGGGCAAGAGTGAGCTGTTTTACGACCTGAAGCCTAAGTTTAGGGAGAAGGGTTTGAAGCTTCCTGAAGAGCTGCTTACGGTGGAAGAGGTTAATCGCATGATTAACGCTGCGCGCAGTCTAAGGGATAAGGCTCTAGTAGCTGTTTTGTACGAGTCTGGGTGTCGCATTGGTGAGATAGTTACACTACAAAAGAGGCACATCAGGTTTGACGAATATGGTGCAGTCTTGGTCGTGAATGGGAAGACCGGGATGAGAAGGGTTCGATTAGTCGAGAGTGCTTCTATTTTGGCTGAATATGTGGATTCGATACCTAAAGTCGAAGGTTATATCTGGACTGGTCCTAATGGGCTTATCTGCCATCGGGCAGCCTACAAAGCGATTAAGAAGATTGCGAAAAGAGCGAAGATTGGGAAGAACGTTTATCCGCACTTGTTTAGGCATAGCAGGGCTACGCATTTGGCGGATAAATTGACTGAAGCTCAGATGAAGATACTCTTTGGTTGGAGTGGAAGGAGTGATGTTCCTAGTGTGTATGTGCATTTGAGTGGAAGGGATGTTGAAGAGGCAATATTAGCCATATATCGAGTAAAGGGGGATCCTACGAAGATGTAGAATATTGTTTAAGGAAATCGGCTATTTGGTCCTGAGAAATGATCTTCATATCACCCACACCCCTAGTCGGTAAATGGGACTCACCTTTCATAATAATTAATTGTCGATAAACAAATGTTCTTCCCTTTAAACCAAGAGCTGGAAGATTGTCTTCTACCCATTGTTGTCGAGCAGACATCTTTCTTTTCTGAGAGATAATTTCATCTGAGCGAGTTTTGTTTTTACCATAATAAAAATATTCTGGAGTCAACCCCCAGTTTTTGCAATCAATTATTAATAATTTATTACCAAGAGTAGCCAAAATGTCTATTTCAGTTCTTAGTGGTGTTTTTATGTTTAGGTTCCTTTTCACAATTGTGCAACCATACTTTATTAGATCCCCCGAAACCTCATCCTCAAACTCAAAAGCTAACTCATTCACTTTTGAATTCATTAATTTACCAACGAGAGATGAAGGGTGATTCCTGAATAGACAAAATATTGTGTAGAAAAAAAGTATTATATTGGTTTTGGGGGAAACTAAGAGATAATTTCCATCGCGTATAATAAGTGGAAATTTACATGATGCTGTACCATGGATTAAACAAGAGAGCAAATCTCGGGTGACATCTTCTTTTAATTTACAGCGGCTTGATAAAAGTTTTATTAGGGTTTTTTCCTTAACTCTAGCAAGATAACCAACGTGGGCCCCATTTTCGATTGCAATATCATTTATGTAAAGCAATACCCTTGGATCTAAACATATTTCACAAAATGTATTCAAATCAAAAATTTTCGTAAAAGTACGATCTCTTTGCAATGAGTTACCCAGTGATAAAACTGTTGGCAAATAAGTGGAAATATCGCTTTCTAAACTCTTTTTAATCTTTTTTCCAGGCCTAGACAAACGTGCTTTTAACGCACCATGAGAATAATCCTTAATATTTTCATGTAGGTAATCCATAGCGCTTTTTTCGAAAAAAAAATTAGCTAAGGAACCATATGCATTACATATTTCTATCCATTCAGTCTTGAAGAAAAATTTGAACTTTGACAAAGAATCGGAAAAGGCACTTAGAACCGGATTTTGAAAGAGATCGGTGTAAGCTTGTCCATTTTTTACAAAACAATTGGCCCATTCTTGGCTAACAGCTTCTTTATCTGATTCACGTCCGATCCCAAACAAATTGTACCATGATAAAAAAGTTTCTAACTTTTTTAGATCTATTTTTTCCTTTTTCTTGGGAACTGAAGTCCAATAGTCCAAAGATTCTGATAAAAAAGCATTGACAGAAGCAAATTTGTCTAGATTTAACACTGCCCCATCCAGAAATTGATTTGCAATGCCCTCCCTATAATCTAGCGCAAGAATGGATAGCCCCATAGAGCCATAACTATTCAAAATTAATCCTCTGGCATTTTTTGAGACTTGGAAAATTCTATCATATATTTTTAGTGCTTCTTCTTTTGGGACTAAAGAATAGCCGTCACAATAAGGACAATAGTCCAATTGCGCTTTAACAGAGCCGGGGGCAGATAGATAGGTTGTATTTCCACATGATTTGCAATTCATGTATCAATTATTATCCATTCTTTAAAAGGTCGGGCCTCAATTAGCCTAGCAAGAAGTCTTGGCGTACCCGGATCGGCCCTCTGGGACAACAAATCGGTGGTTGGTTTGGTCCACGCAAAAGTGTAGTGTAACTGACAACACGAAAATG
>CAZTIX010000063.1:1153-5585 GCA_964613935.1 uncultured archaeon | reverse complement strand
ATAGCAGACGTGAACGGCGGTGTAGGCCTTTAGGCCCTTGGTTATGGTCTCGAGAGCTCTCGCCTGCAGCTCCATCTCCTCCTTTCCCGGGTGAGTGCACAGCGCCGGCTCGTCGATCTGGATGTACGGGCAGCCGGCCTTGTCCAGCGCCTTCGCCTCTTTGGCCAGGGCCTCGGCCAGGTCGAGCGTCAGGTCCCAACGGCTCTCGTGAGACTCGTAGAACGCCCAGTCGGCCATGGTGTAGGGGCCGGTGAACATCTGCTTGACGTCGGCCCTGTCTCCCGCGTAATCGTCGGCGAATTTCCAGTCGTCCAGGGTCATCGGAGCCTTGAACTCGACCTTCCCGGTGACTATGGGCTTTCTAAAGTAGTTGTTGCCCCATATGCGGACCCAGTCGCCCCCCTGGAAGCCGCCCAGCCGCTCGGCGAAGAAGACCGCCATGTCCTCCCGCCCCTGCTCCCCGTCGGCGATTATGTCTATGCCTGCCCTTATCTGGTCGTCTATGCAGGCCTTGGTGGCCTCTTTCACGGACTTGTCGTATTCCTCCCGAGTCGCCTTCCCCTCCCTGAGCCTGCGGAGCGTCTCCACGACTTCGGGGTCCCGGGGATGGCTGCCCACCACGGTGGTGGTCAGTTTCTGTTTCCTATCCATTGGCCAGTTTTGAGAGCAGGTCCACCTTCCTCAGGGCGTATTCCCTCGGCAGGAACTCCAGCCCGCAGTTGGTGGAGATTACCAGGTCGTCCGACTCCAGCATGTCGATTTTGTTCCTTGCGTCCACCTCGTCCTCCAGCTTGGTGTTGCGCGCGTCCAGGAGCCCCAGCTGGACGCTCTTCAGCCCGGTCCGGACCAGGACCTCGTAGTTGTCCTCGAAAGATGCGCAGTCCACGCCTATGTAGTCGGCCCTCAACTCCCTGAGCTCCTTGGCGCAGCCCCCCAGCTTCCCGAAGTAGGTGGCGATTATTGCCTTGCCCTTGACCGCCTTGGCCAGTTTGTTGAGCTCGTCCCTGACCGTCGGGAAGACGTCTCGGTCCAGATTGTAAGACAGAGAGGGCTCGTCTATCTGGACGTAGTCGGCGTCCAGGGCCTTCACCTCCGTCAAAAGAGCGCGGGATATTTCGGATATCGCCTCCTCCTTGTCGTGATAATACCTGTCCTCGGAGAGGTCCCAGAGACTGTAGGGGCCGGGGACAACGGCCTTCACTTTCCTCCCCGGATTGGCGTCCTGAAGCAGAGCCAGCTCCTGGTTGAGTATCGGCTGGCGGTTGGCCAGCTCGCCGACTATCCTGGGCCTCCGGTAATAGGCGTTGTTGTCGTAGAAGCGTATGAGGCCGCCCATCTCGACTCCGTCGAAGTCCGCCATGACCGAGGCCAAGAAATCGTCCCAGGTCAGCTGGCCGTCGGTTATGATGTCGAGGCCGGCCTGGTCCTCGGCCACCTCCCCGACCGCGGCGGCCAGGGCCTCGGCATCCTCCTCGGCGGGCTGCCCCTCGCCCTTCTTCTGCTTTCCTTGGGTCTTTATCTGGTACTCCCTCAGGGCCTCTGGCCTCGGATAGGAGCCGAAAGACGCGCTCAGAACCATGGATGGAGATTAGAATATGTAGTTATAAAAGGCTAGAAGGATATCTGCGACAGGGCGGCCAGGATGAAGAGGCAGCATATCGTTTCCGTCAGAAACTTGGACGGCGTGAATTCCATTGAACCTGGGTCGCCGGAGAATCCTGGCCTATGAAAACATGAGTAGCCCCGCCAGGAGAAAGTCCGCAGGACTTTCGACTGCGTTTCATCGAAGATGAAACGGAGGGGCTATCAAGCTTCCGCCCAGATAAACTAAGATAGCCCCGCCAGGATTCGAACCTGGGTCGCCCGGTTTCTTCAAACTTTTCCCCGGGGTTTTGCCCGAAGGGGAAAAGGCCGCCAAAGCCGAACATGATTGACCGCTACACTACGGGGCTGAAACCGCGCCTTATTTAGAGAAAATCCGCATAAAAGCGCTAGAATAGGTAGGGGCTCATGTTGATTATCAGAATCGCCAGTATGAGCAGCATGAATCCCTGGGAGAACAGCGCGGCCAGGTGCAGCCTGCGGCCCAGGGGCAGCCTCTCCTCCAGCCAGTCGAAGAAGCCCTCATACACGTAGCCCCCGTCAAGCGGTTTCACCGGCAGAAGGTTTATCAGGCCTATCATGAGGTTGAGGAAGAAGACCCACTTGAGGAGATTGAAGGCGGACGTTCCCGCGGACGGCTCCAGGCGCGAGCTGGCCATTCCCGGGGAGTAGATGGTCAGTATGGGGTCCGACTTCCTTCCGAGGCCCACGAAGCCCTGGCCTGGATTGTCGGGAGCCTCCCCCAGGACAAGGGACACCGTGCGGTTCCCGGTAGCGAGGGTCAGGTTCTCTCCCGGCTCCCTGCCCGCCATGACCTCCGAGAAATCGGCAAAGGTGGGGGTGCTCTTTGCGCCGACCTCGCTTATGACTTCGCCCGGGCTTATCAGCCCGTCCGCGGAGGAGTTGGCCACCACGTAGTCGACCACGAATCCCTCCGACCTGACCGCTCCGGCGCCGACCAGCGCGTTGCCCGCCAGGAAGGCCGCGAGGGCGATGACGAAGATGTTGGCGAAGGAGCCGACGGCGTAGACCCGCAGGCGCTTAAGCGGCTTCTCTTTCTTGAACTGCTTCTCGTCCGGCTCCACGAACGCTCCCATCGGCACTATGCTGGCAAACAGCAGGCCGGTGTTCTTTATTCTTATTCCCTGAGCCCTCGAAACCAGTCCGTGGAATCCCTCGTGAAGGGCCAGGAGGATTATGATGGCGAGCAGTATGTCGGGAAACAGGGGTATTGACAGGTCGGTGCCCGCGTACTTAAGGACCGGGACCCCGTCCTCGACGTCCGGATAGCCTATGTTTATGCCGGGCTGGGCAGACGCTCCGGCGGCAATGCTGCCCGCGTGTATGGCGAGGTTGGCTATCAGTATGGCCGGCAGTCCGATGGTTCCCACGGAGGCTCCCACGGCCAGCCAGTATAAAGAGCCGGAGGCAATGTAGGAGAGGATGTAGGGCGAGCCGAAGAACAGGAAGGCCAGGCCGAATACCAGGAGCACCGACGCCCGCTTGCCGGCCCTCTGGACCAGCTTATAGGCCAGCGCCGCGGCCAGAAGACCGGCGCCGATGGAGAGCAGACTGGGAGACAGATGAGCCGCGAAGGGGAAGAACGCGATTACGTTGGGCCCGGCGTAGGCAAAGGTTGCCAGGAAGGCCAGGGCCGCGGCCAGAGCGGAGCGCTTCCTCCTGGCGCTGTGAGCCGCCACGTAGGCGGTGCCCAAGCCCCCGAACAGCGCGACCAGGGCCAGGTCGCCCACAAACCTCCAGAAGCGGGAATGGCGGCGCCCCTCCCTGTCCATCATCCGGATGCCGCGGGTGGAGTTTATCTTGAACAGTATCCTGCCCATCACCTGGGTGTTGGGAAGCCGCCTCATCAGCACCAGCCCGGCGCCGAAGAGCGCCAGGAACAGTACCCACGCCCAATTCTGCGCTAAGAGCTCCAAGACCATCGCGGTATTTTAGAGCTCTTGCTTAAAATAACCTATGCCGGAAATAACTCTCGTCGGGACCACGCACGTCTCCAAGGAGAGCGTCAAGGAGGTGGAGGAGACAGTCCTGCGGGAAAAGCCCGGATATGTCGCTCTGGAGCTGTGCGAGCCCCGGCTCGAGGCGCTGACGCACAAGAAGAAGTGGGAGAAGACCCCCATAACGCAGATGATAAGGGGCAATCAGGCCTATTTCCTGCTGGGATACTCCCTGCTGTCGGCGTTCGAGAGGAAGCTTGGGGAGAAGACGGGGGTGAGGCCGGGCGACGAGATGCTGGCCGGCGTCAGGGCCGCCAAGAAGGTGGGCGCGGAGGTCGTCCTGGTGGACCGCCCCATAGCCGTGACCCTCAAGCGGGCCTGGAAAAAGGCCGGGCTGCGCGAAAAGCTCAGGATAGTCAAGGAGTTCCTCCTGTCGGTCTTCGGCATGGAAGAGATAAGCGAGGAGGCCATCGAGGAGCTCAAGAAGGAGGACGTCCTTTCGGAGATGATGAGGGAGCTGGCCCGAATAGCGCCGTCGGCGAAGAAGGTCCTCATAGACGAGCGAGACAGGTACATCGCCGGCCGGCTGAAGGAGCTTGACGGGAAGACAGTGGCCGTGGTGGGGAAGGGCCACCAGAAGGGCATAGAGAAGCGGCTCAAGAGCGGCGGGAAAGTGGATTTTCAGAAGCTGGAGGAGATTCCGGAGTCGCGCTTCAAGTGGCGCTGGCTCTTCTACGGAATCACCGCCCTCATCGTCGGCCTGTTCGTCTGGGTGGGAATCAGCGACCCCCAGAACCTACCCCACTACTGGCTGCTGTGGAGCGCCATAAACATACTGTTCACCGCAATCGGCGGGATAATCGCGCTTGCCC
>CAZTIX010000063.1:0-1143 GCA_964613935.1 uncultured archaeon | reverse complement strand
CTCCATAGCCGCCGGGGCGGTCTCCTCGCCGATAACGTCCCTCTCCCCCACCATAGGAGCGGGATGGGTGGGCGGACTGGTAGAGGCGAAGCTCAGGAAGCCCGCGGTCAAGGACTTCAACCGCCTGAGAGACATGAAGGGAATCGGCGACTTCTGGAGGAACAAGTTCACCCGCATACTGCTGATTGCGGCGCTGATGAACATGGGGAGCGTCGTGGGGACCCTGGTGGCGCTGCCCTATCTGCTGAGCATGCTATGATTTGAGAGCCTTAAGGAATTCCCCATAATCTATTTCGAGCTCTTTGAGGATTTTTTTTGACCAAGGTTCCGGACAGTTCCCGGTAGTCGGGTATCACGGCCAAGCCGTTGGGGGAAGAATAAAGGGCATGAGAGCCCTTTCCTTCTCTGACGAACTTGATAAAAAACTCTTTTTCAAGAATGGAGGCCAGCTTCCTTCTTTTTTACCGGCTTCATGCTAACGCTGCGGGCAACTCGAGAACCAGCTTGGGCTTCTTTGCCTTTCTCTTGTAATCAAGAACCAGGTCCAAGGCCTCCCTTATATTCTCCACGCACTCGTCTATGCTCTTGCCCTGGGTCACCGCTTCCGGATGTTCAAGGCACTGGACGACGAGCCATTCGCTGTCCGGGTCCCTCTCTATTTTTACATGATACGATTCCTCGGCCATGATGTAATCGGAGATTCAGGCAGAAAACCCGCGGGACCGGCTATTCCCGCTTTTCCCGTTTTATGACTGCCAAGTCCCCTAAAGTGGAGGCGCCGCCCTTGCTGCTCGAGACGTACTCCTGCTCGCTGCGGCTGACCAGCTCGGTCAGGCTAAGGCCGAGCGTCCTCTCCAGCTTGCGCGCTATCTTGAGGCTGGGGGCGTAGCCGTGCTCGATTCGCTTAATCATGGAGGCGTGCTCGCCCGCTCTCTTGCCCAGCTCCTCCTGCTTCCAGCCCAGCTCCTCCCGCTTGCGGCGCACCTTCTCCCCTATGTCCTCGACCACCTCCCGGACCTTCGCGGATTCTTCGACCGTGGACTTCTCCTTGCGCTCCATGCGCTTTATCTCGGAGGGCTTGGGCTTCTCCCGCACCTCTTCCAGAATCTCGCCCATGGAGGCGCACTTCTCGCAAACCGTCGC
>CAZTIX010000062.1:0-5632 GCA_964613935.1 uncultured archaeon | reverse complement strand
TCCACCAAAAACGCGGTCACCTCGTCCGGGTAGTCTCCGTTCAGCGCCTCCCCCGTGAGCACGCACGTGGCCCCGAGCTTGTCCAAGCCCTCGACCAGCGTCTTCACCACGACCCTCGCCTTCAGCCCGTCTTCCAGGACAAGCGAGCTCACCGAGTCCACGATGACTCTCTCCGGCTTCAGCTTCCTGAGCTTCTCCAGCACCAGCTTCACCTTGTCCACGATATTCTCCGGCTTCTTCCCCACGCCGATGTCGTACTTGATGTCGCGCGCGGAGACGAACTCCGGCTCTTTCTTGAACAAGCCGAACTGCTCCGCCTGTGCGGCGATCTTCTCCGGGCTTTCCTCGATCGTCACGTAGGCGCACTTCTCGCCCTTTTGGAGGCCTGCCTCCAGGAACTGCATCCCCATAATCGTCTTCCCAGTACCCGGGGCCCCGCTAACCAAGACCACGGAGCCCTTCGGCACTCCTCCCTGGACGAGCTTGTCCAGGCCCTTCACACCAGTCGAAATACGTTGTGTCATTTTGCATCCGTTTTTATTAGTTTTTGAATATTAAACAGGGCCGTCCCGTTTGAAAAGTGTTTTGCCATCTTTTTTCACCTCCCTGAAGAGGGCGAGCCTCTCTCCAGGTAATCCCTCTCCGTGTATACGAACGGCATAGGGAGCTCCGAGGTTTCGAGTATGCAGTCGGCTACTATGTCGTTCAGTTCCCTGTCTATCTTCGCCCTCTTCTTGGTCAGCACCAGCAGGTCTATGTCGCTGTCCTCGGTGTCCTCGCCACGGGCCACCGAGCCGTAGAGTATCACCGACGAGACCTCCGGGAACTTCCTTCCCACGTCCTCGGCGAATTTTTTCGCGACCCCGATCCTTATCATTCTATGAACCTTATCCCCCTTCTGCCTATCTCGAACCTGCTTATCCTGTCAATGACCTTCGTCGCCCTCATCTTGGCGACCTCCATGGTCTTCCAGCACTCGGCGCCGTCTGTCTCTCTTCCGAAGAGCACAATCCCGTCCGCCATCGCCTCCGTCACTCCGTCCCTGCTGTAGCCCCTGCCGGGCAGCTCGGAGGCGAGGATGGTGGTCATGCCCAGCTCGTCCAGCGACCTCACCAGCTCGCTGTTCAGCAGCTCCCTGTGCTCGGCCGGCTCGTCGACCGCATAGGCCATAAGGGAATCCACCACCAGCCTCTTGCCGTCGCATTCCTCCATCCACTTGGCTATGCTGGCGGTCAGGCGCTCCGCCCTCTTCTCCGGCTCCCGCGGCAGCTTGCACTTCCTGCCGAGGGGGTCCCGGAAGGCTATGTCCTCGACCTGGAACACCTCCAGCTTCTTCTTCCTAATCGCGCTCTTGAAGCTGAGGCCGAGAAGCGTGGCGTTCTCTATGAGCTTGCCGCGGGTCTGCTCGCTGGCCACGTAGATGCAGTCCTCCCCGCTCTTGACTCCGTCAGACACGAACTGCATGCAGGCCACGCTCTTGCCGGTGCCGGGCAGGCCCGAATAGAGAACAACATCGCCCTCGGGGAAGCCGCCCTCTATGAGCGCGTCCAGACCCTTGATTCCGGATGACACTCTCTTGAGGCCCATGTCAATATCTCTTAACGCCCTTTTCCCTATCTATGAACTCTTTAAGGGCGTCTTCCAGGCAGTCGGCTACATCGCGGTGGCGAGAGCCCTTCTTGCCTATAATTAAGCGCAGCTCCTTAATAAACCTGTCCGGTATCTCGGCAAGACGCCTTCGCTTGTATATCTTTCGAGGACGGCTGACCACTACTTCGGCTTCCCCCAGACGCACCAGCAGCTCCAGGCAGCGCTCTGCGGTCCTCCAGCCGGCTTTCGCGCCCTCGGCGACCTCGTTGACGGTCTTGGGCCTGTCCAGCGCCTCGGCCACCTTCATGCAGATATCCGCGAAGTCTCTCCTTTCCCTTCCCATCCCTATGTTTACTCCTGGGCTTTTAAATTTGCCTATAGTTTTAATACTTTTACTTATAAATAACTTACCTATCTTATAAGAAAGATGGACTGCTACGAAGTCCTGAGGACTATTACATCCTCTAGGCTGCGTCTGGACATACTGTCACGGCTGACCTCCCCAAAGCGCCTGTCCGACCTTCGGCGGGAAATCGGGGCCAGCGCGCCCAACACCTCGAGCAAGGCCAAGGACTTGCAGAAGCTCGGCCTGATAGAGCGCGACAACGGGGACTACAGAATTACTCCGGCTGGCCGGATTGTGCGGCGGAGACTGCTCCTGCTCATGGACACCCTCGACGCCTTTTGCCGCTGCCGCGGGTTCTGGGAGCGGGTTCTCCCGGACTTGCCTCGCAGTCTCAGGAATTCCATCCATGGGTTCAAGAGCGCCCGGCTGGTTGAGAACGATCGCGCCGACCCGGAGCGGGTCAAGAAGGAGCTAGTAAGACTGATAGAGTCGGCAGAGGCGCGCCTGTCCATTGCTCTTCCCTCCAATTCCAGAGACGTCTTGGACGCCGTCGAGAGAGCCGGCCGCAGGTGCGAGGTAAGCCTGACCACTCACAGTCAGGAGCCAAGCTTGCGCTATGGCATTGTAGAATCCGAAGCTTCCCTGGCGCTGTTCACTGAGATGTTAGACATGGCTCTCATTGACAGTGCGCAGAGAACGAAGATTCTTCCAGCCAAGGCTAACAGCTGTTGACTGGACTCGCCCTCGGGCGGTCCTTACTCCTTCAGGACGACGTTCTCGGCCTTGGGGCCGCGGTCGCCTTCAGTGGCGTCGAACGTCACCGGGTCGTTGTCCCGCAGCCTTGCTCCGCCTTCCACGGCGGTGTGGTGCACGAAGTAGTCTTTGCCGTCTTCGCCTTCGACGAAGCCGTAACCCTTCATGTCATTGAACCACTTGACTTTTCCCTCCATCTACATCACCTTTATTTTGAAATTTAGCGTCTTTCCTGCCAGCGGGTGGTTGAGGTCCAGCGTGACCTCCTTGTCGCCCACCCCGTCTACCCTCGCCGGTATCTGCCTGCCGTCGGGGGCGTTCATCGCCAGCATCATGCCCTCCTCGGGCTTCACGTCCTCGGGGAACGACTCCCGCGGGACCTTCTTCTTGAGATTCTCGTCCGGCTGGCCGTAGGCCTGGTCCGGCTTTATCGTGATTTCCTTCCCCTCGCCCTTCTCCATGCCGACGACCGCCTTGTCGAACCCGGGAATGACCTGACCGGAGCCGGCCTCGAACTCCAGGGGCTCCTTGCCCTCGTTGGTGTCGAAGACCGTGCCGTCGTCGAGGGTGCCGGTGTACTCGACCTTCACCTTGTCTCCCTTCTTCACAACCATTTTTTCTTCCGGACCCTAATTCAACTTAGTAGTATAAAAGTGGCAGGGGTTTTCCGCAGGAAAGGGTTTCGCCGCTCCGGGCCGGCTCCAGCCGGGACGCCAAGGGCCCGCCCCCGGGTTTCCCCGGCCCTCACTTCCTCTTGCTCATCCACTCGTCCATCATCCCTTTCAGTCCCGGGGGCGCCCTTTTGTATATGCTGGACATCATCGCGCTTACGTAGGCCGCAGGACCGGCAACAGGCCCCGCGGAATTCTTCTTGCCCACTTCTCTTCCGGTCTGGGCCATGCTCTTGCCCTCTAGCAGAAGCTTCCTGACGATCTTCCAGTCCTGCGGACTCATGGGCCTCTCCAGCATCATCGCCCTCACGTCATTGCCCTCTCTCCTCAACTGCTCGCTCCGCCTGCGGATGTATCTTCTGACGGTCCTTTCCGCCACGCCGAACTCCCCGGCCAGCCTCTTGTGGGTGGCCCCCCCCACCCTCATGCGGTCGAACCTGGCGACCTGCCCCCCGCTCTCCGGACTCCACCTGAGCGCCCGGGATATCTTTTCGCCGTAGTCCGCGTTCAACGCCTCCGCCAGCCGCCTTTCCATCCTCTCCCTGAGGGGCGCCGTGGCACGCTTTTCTATGGTCTGCAGCCTTTGGGCTATGTTCTGCTTTGTCTCCCCCCTTTCCTTCGCGATTTCCGACGTGCTCTTCCCCTTCACGAGCCACTCCCCGAGCAGCTGCCTCTGCTCGTCTTTGAGGGGAACCCTGAGCAGCGTGGCCCTCTTCTCGTTGCCCTCCGCGGCCAGCTCTTCGATTCTGTCCTTGATGACCTTCCTGACCCTTCCGGAGCTGGTGCCCAGCTCCTTCGCTATCCTGTTCACGTTTACTCCCCTGGCCCGCAGGTGAAAGATTCTCCCCAGTTTCTCCGGATCCAGGCCGTCCCTGCCGGGCCTCCTGGCCCTGCGCTCCCTCCTGACTCTGGCCTCGTGCCGCCTTACCTCGGCCAGGTCCGTGCGCACGGCCTTCGGAGTGGTGCTGAATTCCCGGGCCAGCTTTCCCGGCTCCGACTTCTCCCCCTTCAGCAGCCTGCGATGGAGCTCCCTCCTCCTCTCGACGACCCCTGGGGACTCGTAGGGCCTCCCCGGATAAAGCCGCATCCTGGGCATGTGATTATTTAGGGGCTAAGGGTAAAAAACAGTTCGGTCTCACAGGACGTTGTGGGCAGGCTTCTTTTCAACAAACATCGCGTTCTCCTCAGGTTTCCAGTTGGAACCATCGTGGAAACACCGGGGGATTACGGGATTGGCAAAGAAAAACCAATCTCACCTGGTCGGGCACCTGCTTTAGCGTAGTGTAACATTGCGTAGCTGGGTGGCCCTCTACGTCCCAAAAGGCAGTTACACTACAACCTATTTATATGCTTATTGTTCCAAATATAGAACATATGTTCCAAAAAAAGAACGATATGGAAATCGTGCTGGAGCTGTTGAAGGGAGAGACTCATCTGAGAGGCCTTTCCAAGGCGACCGGCATACCCGTCACTACCGTGAAAAGCCTGGTTGACAACTTGGTTGAGATGAATGTATTGGATGTGCGCAGGATGGGCAAGAACCGGATTTTCTCGCTCAAGAAGACCATAGAGGCCAGGGAACATATCCTTTCGGCCGAACACTACAAGGCCCTTAAGACAATCAATAGATATCCAAGACTGATCAGGATAGTTGAGGATGCCATCAAAAACTGCAAGGGAATGGTTATACTCTTCGGCAGCCACGCGAACTTTACCGCAAAGAGGGGCAGTGACATCGATTTATACTGCCTAAGCGGCAAAGTTAAAGGGGCAAGTGTCAAAACCGGCGAGTTCAAGCTAGACAGCCCCTTGATTAGTGAAATAATCAGGAATCATGTGATATTAAAGGGCGTGGAAGAGTTTTATGAAAGAATCGGATTTTTTGAAAAAGGCGGCCAAGGCAGGCCAGCTTGAGATAGTCGAGCCTTCTGAGAATATTTTTGACTCGTATATGAAGAAATCAGATGATTGTCTCAGGGCGGCAGAACTCCTTATCAAGAACAACCTATTTGAGAACTCTATAGGCCAGTCGTATTATGCAATGTACAATTCCATAATAGCCCTTTTAAGGAAAATCGGAATCAAGTGCGAGAATCATGCAGTCTCAATCTCTCTTCTCAAGACATTATTCAATGAAGCCAAACTACGCGATATCGCCAATAATGCCAAAGACGTTAGGATAGAATCCCAGTATTATGTGGATGCGAGCGTGAATAAGGAGAAGGCCGCAGCCCTGCAATCCACGGCGGAGACCTTCGTAAATGCGGTGAGC
>CAZTIX010000061.1:0-5670 GCA_964613935.1 uncultured archaeon | reverse complement strand
TCGCACGCCCTGAGCCGTATGAAATGCGTCAGCTCTCGCGCGTTCATTGTGACCACGATGTTGCTCGCTGCGGCGTTGGGCAGGACGAATCGCGCGTCCTCGGGAGGAATGTCTTTCTTGATGAGCTTCTGATAGGCGTTGGCCGCCGTGGCCATGGCCTCGGTGAATATCTCCTGAGCCTCCTTGTCGCCCTCTATAGTGTGCGGGGTGACATACTGAACCTCTCCCTCGCCGAACTTCACATACCTCTGGCTCTGCTGGGTGTACGAGGCGAGCCTGTGCCGCACCAGCTGGTGGGTCAGCGCGCGCGAGACGCCCGAGATGCTGAACGTGAACGTGGCGTGCTCCGTGACGGACATGTGGCCGAAGCCCATGACCGCCTTCAGGAAATCCAGGGCCTCCTTTCTGTCCAAATCCTCGAACAGCTCGACTGTCGTCTTCTTCTTCCAGCTGGTGAAGGCGGCCGCGGCGCAGACCATGTCCGGGTCGGGAGTGTGAGCAAGGAGCTTTATCTCCATTTTCGTCTGTTCCACCCGCTTAGTTTAGGGGTGAGCGGATAAAAGTCGTTTTTGTTTTCCTAGGAGAAAATTATCCGATGACTTCCGTCGCCATAATCGGCGGATACGGGGGGATGGGCCAGCTGTTCGCCCAGGTCCTCAAGAGGAATGGCTGGGACGTGACCATAGCCGGGCCCAGGCCGGAGAAGGGAAAGAAGGTGGCCGCGGATTTGGGCGCGGCCTACGAGCGGGACAACAAAAAGGCCGCGGAAGGCGCGGACATGACCATAATCACGGTGCCCATAAGAAAGACCCTGGACGTCATAAAAGAGGTGGCTCCCGCATTGAAGAAAGGCTCGATGCTCATGGACCTCACTTCCGTCAAGGAAGAGCCCTGCAGGGTCATGGAGAAGGCCGCCCCGGATGGAGTGGAGGTCCTGGGGTGCCACCCCGTCTTCGGCCCGATGGTCGAGGATTTCAAGGGCCAGAACTTCGTTCTGTGTCCTGTGAGGGCCGGCAAATTAACGGCCTTGGTTGAACAACTGCTAAAAAAAGAGGGCGCCAAGATTACCAAATGCGCGCCCGAAGAGCATGACAGGGCCATGAGCCTTGTCCAAGGGATGACCCACTTCATGCTAATATCCGCCGGCATGGCCGCGCGCGACATGGGGTTCAAGCTGGACGACACCAAGGGGTTTTCGTCCCCGGTGTACCAACTAGTTCTCGACCTCATCGGTCGGATACTCGGCCAGGACCCGAAGCTTTACGCGGAGATTCAGTTAAACAACCCGGAGACAAAGAGCGTCCGGGAGGCCTACCTGCGCGCAGCCGAGAGGTTGGACGGAATTATCGGCAGGGGCGACGAAGGCGCCTTCGTCGATGAGATGACAAAAGCGGCCGAGAGCTTCGGCGATACGAAGGCAGCCCTGGAAAGGACCCAGAAGCTTCTGAAGAATGAAGATTAACATAGGCGTCCTCGGAAGTCGGGAAGCGACCGCGGAAAACCTCAGGATAGCCGAGGAGACGGGCCGCGAGATAGCCAAGGCCGGCGCGGCTCTCATCTGCGGCGGGCGAGGCGGCATAATGCGCTCCGCGGCCAAGGGATGCAGAGAGGCCGGCGGCCTGTCGGTGGGCATACTCCCCTGCCTGGACAAAGGCGAATGCGACACCGAGTATCTGGACGTCGCGCTCCCTACCAGCCTGGGTTTTGCGCGCAACATACTCATCGCCTCGGCCAGCGACGCGCTCATCGCCATAGACGGCAACTACGGAACCATGTCCGAGGTCTCCTTCGCCCTGAACTATGAGCGCCCCGTGGTCGTAGTTGAGGGCACGGGCGGCACGGCCGATTACCTGGCCGGCGGCATATTTGACGTTGCCGTCGCGAAGGACGCGAAGGAGGCCGTGGAGAAGGCGATGGAACTGGCAAGATGAAGGTCCTCGACGCATCCGGCATAATCAACCTGAGGGACGGAGAGCTGCGGGGGGAGTTTCTGACCGTCCCCGAAGTGGAGAAGGAGATTAAAGACGTCCAGGCTCGCATGAAGTTCAAGGCCGCCGTGGCTGACGGCAGGATAAGGACCGAGGAACCCCCACCCGAAGCGCTCGAAACGGCCAGGAAGGCCTCGGAGAAGAGCGGCGTCCTGCCCCTGCTCTCCTCCGCCGACCTCGGGGTCCTCGCCCTCGCCGGCGAGAGAGGACTCCCGGTGGTCACGGACGATTACGACATACAGAACATGTGCCTGCTGATGGGCCTGGAGTTCGAGCCCGTGGCGAAGCCAGGCATAAAGGAGGCCTTCAGATGGAGCAAGCGATGCGCCGCATGCGGCCGCAGATATCAGAAGGACGTCTCCGAGTGCGAGTCCTGCGGCTCCAGGAAATTTAATGTAATCAGGAGATAGGCGCCGCCCCGGCGCCGAAACCGGCGCTCAGCCCCTCGGGTACGAGCCCAAGAGCTTGTAATGGGTGGTCTTTTTCTTGACTTCCTCCAGGACTTTTCCCACCTTCTCGTCGTCCTTGTGGCCCTCGAAGTCTATCAGAAACATGTATTCCCACTTGCGTCCCTTGCTGGGCCGCGACTCTATCTTGGTGAGGTTTATGCCGGCCTTGGAGAATACTCCCATGAGCTCGTAGAGGGCGCCCACCTCATCCTTTACCGCCGCGATTATGCTGGTCTTGTCGTTGCCCGTCTTCCCGGCCTCCTTTTTCGAGATGACGAAGAACCGCGTCTCGTTGTCCTCCATGTCCGACAGGTTTGGTATCAGTATCCTCAGTCCGTATCTCCTTGCCGCGGCCTCGGAGCCCACCGCGGCCACGGAAGGGTCCTTGGCCTTCGCGACGCTCTTCATGGCCCCTGCGGTGGAGTAATCCTCGCCGTCGGAGAATTTGGTTATAATCTTGGGCAGCTTCCCGCCCACCTTCAGCTTCTTCATGCACTGCGCGATAGCCTGGGGATGGCTCCTAATCCTCTTTACGTCGCCGAGTTTTCCCGTCCCCGCCAGGACATGCCTTATCCGGTGGTATATTTCGGCGTAAATCGCGATGTCATACTCTTTCAGACACTCTATGGTCTCTCCTACGCTGCCCTCGGTGGAGTTCTCTATGGGGACGACGCCCTGCCCGCACTCGCCGGAGCCGACCGCCTTGAAGACCGCCCTTATGCTGGGCAGGTAAACAGGCGCGCCTTTCTTGAAATGCCTGCGCGCAGCCTCGTCCGTGAACGTCCCCTCGGGGCCCAGAACGGCAATCTTGGCCATGACGCCTAATTTATTAGCAGGGAGCTTAAAATTACCCAAAATGGAGAACGTCTTCCGAGCCTACGACATACGTGGTGTGTACGGGAAAGAGGTTACACTACAGTTCGCCGAGGAGATAGGTTTGTCATTCGGCACTTTCCTGGACAATAAGGGGACTGTCGTCCTTGGTCGCGACGCGCGCCATGGCGGCCCCGAGCTGGTGGCCGCAGTCGCCGACGGGCTTAACGAGGCCGGCCTCGACACAATCGACGTCGGACTGGCCCCTACCCCGACCATCAACTACTATTGCGCGCGCAAAAAGGCCACTGCAGCCATAATCATATCCGCCTCTCACAACCCGCCCGAATACAACGGCATACGCTTCAGGAAAGGTAGCGGGGCCGGCTATCCGGAGTGCATACCAGACGTCAAGAGAATCTACTTCGGCAAGAGCTGGGAGAAGAAGGGCGGCGGGCAGCACGAGAAAGAGGACAACGAGCAGGTGGTGGAATCCTATCTCGATTACTTGGTGGGCAAGAGCGAGATGCACAAGCCCCTCAGCGTGGTCGTGGACCCGGGCAACGGAGCGGCCTCCGGCATCGGGACCAAGCTCTTCACGCGACTTGGATGTAGTGTAACCGCAATAAACGATTTCGCCGACGGCGACTTCCCCGGCAGGAGCGCATACCCCAATGAAAAGACGCTGGGTGGGCTCCAGGACAAGGTGCGCGAAACCGGCGCAGACTTCGGAGTCGCCTACGACGGCGACGCGGACCGCGCCGTGCTCGTGGACGACAAGGGAGAAGTCAAATCGGCGGAGGAGATAGGGGCCATAATAGCGCGAGAGATTTTGAAGGAGAAAAAGGGGGAGGTTGCCCTGAACGTCGACTGCTCTATGTCCGTGGAGGAGGCGGCCAAGGAGGCCGGCGGCACGGTCAGGCGCATAAGGGTGGGCGACGTCTTCCTGGCAGACGCGGTGGAGAAGGGAGCGGTCTTCGCCATGGAGAGCTCCAGCCATTTCATAATCCCGAAATACTTCGGATTCGACGACGGACTGGCGGTGTCGGCCCATCTGGCCGAGATACTCTCCAAGAGGGAGGAAGCCTTCTCTGAAATCACCGCGCGCATACCCAAGTATCCGGTTGTGAGGAAGACCTTGGACGCCCCGGACGAGAAGAAGTTCGGAGTCATCGACGCTCTGGCCAAAAAGTTCAGGGATAAGAACCCGCTGACCATCGACGGCGTCAAGATAGATTATCCTGAAGGCTGGACTTTAGTGCGCGCGTCAAACACCCAACCCATGCTTCGCCTGACTGCGGAGGG
Source organism: uncultured archaeon (assembly GCA_964613935.1). Classification (GTDB taxonomy): domain Archaea; phylum Altiarchaeota; class Altiarchaeia; order JAFGQM01; family JAFGQM01; genus CAZQBY01. Next base: position 1,115 of record CAZTIX010000061.1, on the reverse strand, counting down.
GAAGGCTCGGAAGGACGCGGAGAGGATGATGGGAGAGCTCGAGAAGGCCGTGAAGGAGGAACTTTAAGAGTCGAGCGCTTCATTGACCAGCCTATCTGCTTCCTTCTGCATCTTGTCCGTCCGTGGCCGATAGGTATAAGATACGCTTTTCAGTTTCGACTCTATCTGCTTGATTTTCACGAAAAGCTCCTTGAGATGCTTCTTCTTAATCTTGTAGTCGCCGTTCAGCTGCCTCACGGCCAGCTGGCTGTCCGAGAAGACCCGGACTGGGTCCCCCAGCCTCCGGGCAGCCTTCAGCCCCTCCAGCACGGCCGTATACTCCGCCACGTTGTTGGTGGCGATCCCGATGCGCTTCTTCTGCTCCGCCACTCTTTTGCCGTTTTCGCAAATCAAAAAGGCATAAGCTGCCTCTCCCGGATTGCCCCTCGACCCGCCGTCCGTGTAGAGCTTGATCATTTCAGGCTTTCTTGGCCAGGCGGATGTCGTCTGCGGTGACGGTCTTCCTGCCGGCGTGCTTTGCTATGGCCACCGCATCCTCGGTGAGCTCCTCCGTGTGCTCCCTGAGTATTCCGGCGAGCGCGATTACGGCGTCCTCGCTTATCCTCTCCGCCCCCGTGTTCCGCATGATTCGCTCAATCGGCGCCAGTGGAAGGTCCATGGGCTATTTTTCAGTTTTTACAAGAAAAAGCGCAAAATAAGAGAAACATGCTCACCAAAGACCTTCTCAGAGAGGAGTTCAGCAAGAACTGGCAGGACTACTACCAGGTCCCCATGTTCGAGGAGAAGGGCTACGAGCGGAAGACGTGCAAGTCGTGCGGCAGGGCTTTCTGGACCTGCGACCCGGAGCGCAAAATCTGCGCCGACTCGCCGTGCGTCGAATACGGCTTCATAAACAATCCGATAACCAACGGCAAATGGGACTATGTCGAGACCTGGAAGCTCTTTGAGCGGTTTTTTGAAAAGAACGGCCACACCTCCGTCCCGCGCTACCCCGTAGTGGACCGCTGGCGCCCCGATTTGTACTTCACTATTGCGTCCATCCAGGACTTCCAGAGGATAGACAACGGCAACATGAACTTCGTCTATCCGGCCAACCCGCTGGTGGTCCCGCAGGT
>CAZTIX010000060.1:0-5698 GCA_964613935.1 uncultured archaeon | reverse complement strand
AATTATAAGCTCCTTCGCTCCCTAAGGAGATAAGCGTATGAGCACCCTGGGAGCCCAAGACGGGTTACGCTGCAGCACGGGCGGGTTACGCTGCAAAAAACAGACAGAGCCTGCTCACGGGGGGGCGGCAGGGCGCTTTAAACTTCCGGCGGCGAAGACGGGCAGGAACTCCACGGACGAGGACGCCGCCTTCTTCTTTCCGACCAGGCCCGAGGAGAGGACGAATCCCTTCTCCGGGCGGTATTCCTCCAGGAAGTTCTTGAAGGACCTGGTGAGCTTCGGGCCGGAGAGGCGGGACTTCACCTCTACCGGGAATATTTTTCCCTCCGACTCGACTATGAAATCCACCTCCGCCTTGGCCTTGGTGCGCCAGTATCGCAGCTCGACGCCGCTCTTCACAAGCTCGGACGCGACGAAGTTCTCGTTCAGCTGGCCGGAGTCCGGGCGGTCGGCTAGCGGCTGGAAGCTCCCGGCGATGACGTTCCTGAAGCCGTTGTCCAGGAAGAACACCCTGGGCGCCTTCACGAGCTCCTTCTTCTTGTTGGTGAAAAAGGGGCGCGACTCGGCGCAGACGAAGGTCTTCACCAGGACGTTCAGACTCCTCTTCAGCTCATGGTAAGGCATCCCGCTGGAGGAGGAGAGCTCGTTGTAGTTGACGATTCCCCCCGCCTGCAGGGCGAGGATCTTCATCAGCTGGCTGAGCTTGAAGTCGTCGGGCAGCTGCAGTATCTCGCGTATCTCGCGCAGGAGGTAGGTGTTGTATATGTTCTTCAGCACCTCTTTCTTTTCTTGAGGGGATTCCGCCAGGGCGACACGCGGGTAGCCCCCGTAGACCGCGAACTCTTCATAGTGCTTGTTCACCCTTTTCACGACCGCCTCGGAGAGGGAGGATTTCGCATAGAGGCCGAAGAGCCGCGGGTCCTTATACCTCAGGTACTCGCCGAAGGAGAGGGGGTAGAGGTTGAGGATGAATATCCTGCCCACCAGGTATTTCAGGCTCTGCACGGAGAGCTCGGGCGCGGAGGAGCCGGAGATGATTATCTTCGTCCTGAGGCTGTCGTACAGGTACTTGAGCTGCTTGCCCCCCCTTCGGGCGTACTGGAACTCGTCGATGAAGAGGTAGTCGACGCCCTTGGCGTAGAGGTCCGCGAAGGCGTTGATGTCCTTGGAGAAGAGCTCCAGGGCCTCCCGGTCCTCGAAGCTTATGAACCTGGCGTTCTTGAGGCCCTTGAAGACGTGCTCCATGAGGGTGGTCTTCCCGCACTGCCTGGGCCCGACTATCGCCAGTACCTCCCTGGTGTTCAGGTAGTCTCTGAGCTTTGTTTCCAGGTCCCTTTTTATGTACATTTTAACCTCGCTAAAATTTAATTTTCTTTAATTTTAGTGAGGTTGTTTAAAAATGCGTTTTCTTTTCAAAATTAAAAAATATAAGCTCGCTGACGCTCCCGCATCAGCTACCATTAGCTCCCTAATCCGGCCGTCTTGCCCTTATTGAGGGTGAATATCCAGGTCTTCTTAACCTTCGTCTTTTCCAGATAGCCCATCGCCGCAAGGCCCAAGAGGTCGGTCCTGGCGGTCTGATAAACCACGTTGTAGGTATTCCGGACCTCGCCTATCGTTATCCTTTTCCCAGGGTGCTTCATCAGGGATTTCAGCACATCTGCCTGCCTGAAATTAAGCCCCTTGTCCTTGCTTACCAATTTCAAAGATTCTTCCAGCTCTCTCTGCTTTTTCGTCATGTAGTCAAGCATGTCTTCAAGGGTGTCCTCAATAGCAATGAGGTTGAACCTTATGAAATACGTCAGGTCCATGTCATCCGTCTCGGTGTAGAGGTACGCCCGGTCATAGTCGGATTTCGAGCGCTTTATCCGCTTCGAAATGGGCATGTACTCGAACATCCAGTATCCGCGCTTGAGGACGTACCAGTAGTACAACGCCCGTGCAGTCCTGCCGTTGCCGTCGTTGAAGGGGTGTATGTACCCCATCAGGAAGTGCAAGATGATGCCCTTCAGCAAAGGGTGTAGAAAGGGGCTCTCCTCCGAATTGGCGAATTCGCAGAGCTCTTCTATCAGCCGGGGGACCTTCTTGAAATGCACTGGCTCATGATAGACTCTGTCTATGCGTATGTTGTCGCCCACCACAACCTCATTGTTGTCCCTGAACCTTCCCCCGTCCTCTTTGTCCCTGAGCGTGTCCTCCGTGATTGTCCGGTGTATCTCCAAAATCATTTCCGGCGTCAGTCTGGTTCCCCCCTTGTCTATCATATCCCTGATCTTCAGCATGGCCTTGTATCCATTCACTATCATCTGCTCGCTTGTGTTCGCCGGTTTTTTGTTCTCTCTGAGCATCTCCTTGGCCACCCTTCGCGTAGTAGACGCCCCCTCAAGCTGGCTAGAGGCTATTGCTTCCTCCATCAGTGAGTTCAGTATGAACTTCTTGTCCCCCTTCATAGGGAAATCCCCGGATAGCGTCTCGATGTTCCCGGCCAGGTGCAGGTCGAATTTATGCAGCTTCCTGGCTATCTCGTCCGTTATGACGTAATGGTAGGTCTGGTTCCCGAAGTCGAGGTCGTTGTACTGGAAGTTGCGCATTACCTTCACTATCGACCAGACCTGCTTCGGGGAGACGCATTTGTTGGGTATGCGATATTTCAACTCATCCCAGTAGTAATACCTCTCGTTGGCCTTTTTCACAAGCTCCGATATATCCCTGTCCTTTAGAAGCCTGAAAACGTCTCTCCTCTCCGCTTCCTTTTTATAATCTGGAGGCTTCTCTGGTATTTTCATCTTATTTACTAATTTAGTGGAAATTAGTAGATAATTAGTAGTTGCCCCCATAAAAATACTAATTTAGTGGAAATTAGTAGATAATTAGTAGTCGGAATGGAAATGTTAAGCCCGCTTCGCTCGGTTTAGAAAACGCTTAAGCGCATCTTGAGCCGCATTCCGGGCACGCGCCCGGCATCCTCGGGACCAGGGCCCCGCAGGAGTCGCAGTAGAAGACCATGTCGGCACCCCCGGATTACTGGAAGGGGAAGGGTTAAAAGGGGGGGGGGATGTGATTTTGTTTTTGGAGAAGATTGCGAAGGCTAAGGATATGTTGGTGGTGGATTTTCAAATTAAAAAATTATAAGCTCGCTGATGCTCCCGTGACTTTTTCGGGCCGCCTTTGGCGAGGGTGCGCGGGGCCAAGGGGGGCGGCGCTCCGGGAGGGGAAAGGGGTCGGTTCTTACAGGCGGTTTGTAGTACCTAAATAGGCGACGTAGTGTAAAAACGCCTAAAAAGCCTTTCGCTTAGAGCGGCTTTGCACAATAAGTAAGAAATAGCCCGACTTGTTGTGCAGGGTGGTGACTTTTTGTGCAAGAATATAATCAAAATCTGACTTCTCCAGCACCTAATAATGCTAGTTGGGATTTATTCCATAGAAGAGCCATAATAGCGTTTCCGGCACCTAATGGTGCTCCAGAATGAGACAGATTCTCAACAAATTCATCTATCTGTTCCATTGACTTATCACAAGCTTCCTTGGCTGTTTTCCCCTTAAGTATCTCCAAGGGAATTGTAGCGGATGAGACTAAACAGGGGGATGCAAGCTCGTCATCGAGAGGCCTACATGTCTTGTTACTGTCTCTTGCAAAAATGTAGTTATCTTCATAGCCCACATATGCCTTTGTGCCTTTTTTGACACATGAACGTCCCAGTTCTTTTGCCGAATTACATGCTAGAGAATAGACGATTTTGGACTTAAGCAAGTCCTCATCATCACCCATTCTTATTAGGACCCCATCCTATGTCCTTTGATGGTCTTGTCATCACCATGTCCGTTAAAGAACACAAACTTAGGTTTTTGCTTTTTCAAGACCTTTTGGATATCCTTCTTGTTGGCTTTCTTCTCGGCAAAATCAAGAGTAGTGACTCCACTGCTATTTGCATATTCAACTACCTCATTTGCATAAGCATAAAGATAGTCCGTAGGTTCATCATGTCTTGGCCTACTAATAAGAACCTTCTGAGAGCTCATCTTGGGCAATAAATGTCCTTTAATGAGTGGAGATAATTCATTTGTATCTCAACGACCTTATTGCCCAAGTCAGTTCCCTCTTCTACGTTTGAAATCAATTGCTCTCTATCAAAATCCCCCCCACCCCCTATTGCTAGCCTAACATTACTTGGCATATTTCTAAGCCTAGCAACAACTAGCCTTCGAATATCCTCATTATACCTTTTTTGTTCCATTTGGCAGTATATTTAAGTCGACAAGCTTATTAAATATTTTCTTCCCTAGATCGGTCTTGTTAGAGACCTCGTTATAGGCCACCTTCCATGTTATTGGCTGATCGTCAATAACTAGGATAACCTCTCCCCGTAGGTTCATAGGTAGATTGGAGTACAGCTTAAAAAATGCTTCCATTTGTGTTATATATTAAAGGTATTTATCTTAAAAAGCCAACATTTTCCACCAGTCTATTGACTGGTGGCCTATTTCTTAGGTAAGAATTGTTAGATGTAGAGCGCGCCCGGCCTTGCGGCCGGGACATGAAGAGCGCTACGCCCAAAAGTTACACTACAAAAAACCTCCACCAAGCGAACCACTGCTCACCCCTTTGAGCACTGGTGAGCAATGGCTGGAGCATGGCTGGAAAGCTCCTTAATCGCCCACACTGCGCGCAATATAGGCGGGTTTTTCGAGCCGGAATTTGCCCTTGGCTGCGCGCAGCATAGGGTTGCGCGCGCATACGGGTGCGCGCAATACGGACATCATCCCAAAAACATGGCACCACTGCTCACGGGCCTGGGTCAGTTTTAATACCCCCGTTCAGGAAGATATATGCCGCGAGGCAAGGTGGCAAGGATGTATGTGAGAGAGATAAGGGGCAACTGGTATGCCTATGAGTCGAGAAGGGAGGGTGAGACTGTCCGCTCGGTCTACTTGGGGAGAGCGAGCGATTTTTCCGGGCAGGCCTTCCTGAGGGAGTTCCTTTAGTCTGGCGGGGATCCTGCTTTTTCTCTTAAGGAAAGAGTAAGGGATTGGGTTTGGAGGCAGCATACATTTTAATCTATTGCTTTAAGACATAGTAAGCACCACGTCTTTTTCCAACACGATCCAGATACTCAAAATTAATCATTTCATCAATGTCTTTTAGGGCAGTAACATAAGATACTTTATTGATTCTCATATAGGTTTTAGTAGTAATGGCCTTATTTTCTTTTAAATATTTCAAGGCTTTGAGTTGTCGTTCATTTAAATCTTGTTTAGATTCTATGGGTTTTTTCTTAGTTTTAGTATGACGTAGAACCACTCTGAAAATAGTATCTGTAAAGACAAAATGGGGATCGTCTAAACCGGACCTTCTCATACCATTCCTCATCCGTGGTATGCCAGTACCTAATCCCTCAACATAACGTAGATCCCGTAAGAACCTATAAACAATGGGGTTCCTCCGTATGGAAATAGTCCCAAATAGTTCTTTTGTTAAACCTTTTGGCAAAGATCCTGGGCTAGTTATTTCAATTCGATCATCGAAAATATAAACTTGAATGGCATCCTTGTTGAAATAATCACGATGAACCACCGCATTCACTATGGCTTCCCGAACAACATCCATGGGATATTCAAAGACCTCCTTCCGTTTGCCTTCATAAGTGATAGTTAAGCGACTTGGTAAATATTTTTTAGCAAAGTATAGATCCATTTCTAT
>CAZTIX010000059.1:0-5919 GCA_964613935.1 uncultured archaeon | reverse complement strand
CAAGAAGATCTGCCTAGTCGATAAGAAACCCGGGAAGAAGGGGCTGATAAGGAAGGAGTTCTCCGAGGGGGCGGTCTTCCTGAGCAAGGAGCGCCCGCCGGAGCTGGTCGAGGAGGGGCTGGTGCGCGACCTGATGCGCCAGATACAGAACATGCGCAAGAAGGAGGGGCTGGACGTGTCGGAAAGGGTGAAGCTCAGGATAAGTGCGGACAAGGACTTCGCCGAGGTCGTGAAGAGGTTCGAAGAGGACATCAAGGCCAACACCACATCCAGCGAGATAACCGTGGAGTCCGGCAAGCCGGACAGCTTCAAGAAGGAGGCCGAGTTCGAGGGCAGGACCGTCTGGCTGAGCTACGAGCGTTAATGTTTATAAATTCCGGATTTCAAAATATAGTGGAGAACATGGAGACTTCTGAGATAATCCGCAAATACGCCGTAGAGAACGCCCTGAACTACGGCGAGGCCCGGGCCAAGAGCGTCATGGGCAAGGTGCTGGCCGAGGAGCCGGAGCTGAGGAAGGAGAGCAAGGAGCTCCTTAAAGAGGTCAAAAAGGTCGTGAAGGAAGTCAACAAGATGAGCAAGTCCCGGTTGGAGAAGGCCTTCTCCACATACGGCTTTGAGAAGAAGAAGCCGAAGAAGCGCGGGGTGCTGGCCGACCTGCCCAATGTCAGGGGGAAAGTCGTGATGCGGTTCGCGCCGAACCCCTCGGGACCGCTGCACATCGGCCACGCTCGCACGGCCGTGCTGAACGACGAGTACGTGAAAAAGTACGGCGGCCGGCTGATACTTAGAATCGAGGACACCGACCCAAAGAGGGTGGACAAGGACGCCTACCGCATGATAGAGGAGGACCTGAAGTGGCTGGGCATCGAGCCGGACGAGATAATGACCCAGAGCAGCCGCCTGCCGGTCTACCGCGACTTCGCTGTCCGTTTAATCAAGCAGGGCCACGCCTACGTCTGCTCCTGCGGGCAGAAGAAGTTCAAGAAGTTCAAGGACAGGGGGGAGAAATGCCCCTGCAGGCCGAACAGCGTGAGCAGGAACGTGGAGTTGTGGAACGAGATGCAGGAGGGCAAGGAGGGGCTGGTCCTCAACCTCAAGACCGATATTGCCCACAAGAACCCCGCCCTGAGGGACTTCCCCATAATGAGGGTGGCCCGCGAGCACCACGCCCACACCGGCAGGGACTGGGACCTCTATCCCCTGATGAACTTCGCAATACCCGTCGACGACCATCTCTCCGGCATGACCCACGTGCTGCGGGGCAAGGACCATCTGGTCAACACTCAGAGGCAGCTTTTCGTCTACGACTATTTCGGCTGGACTCCGCCGGAGTTCATACACAACGGGCTTCTCAACATAAAGGGAGTTACTCTCTCGACATCCATCATAAAGAAGGGGATAGACGAAGGTGCCTACGAGGGCTGGTCAGACACCAAGCTGGGAACGCTTCGTGCCTTCAAGCGCAGAGGCATCAGACCGGGGGCCGTGCGCGCCGTCATGAAGATGATTGGCATCGGCGACACGGACGTGAAGTTCGACTGGAAGAACCTCTACGCGGAGAACAAGAAGATAATCGAGGAGAAGGCCAACCGCTACTTCTTCGTCCCCACTCCGGAAGAGATGTGGGTCAAGGAGGTGCCGAAGGAGGCCGACGTAATAAGGGTCCCCCTGCATCCAGACCACCCCAAGAGGGGGTTCAGGGACATATCCCTCAAGAGAAGCGGTCAGACCGTCAAGCTGTTCATCCCCAAGAAGGACGCCTCCAAGCTCAAGAAGGGGCGGACAATAAGGCTCAAGAACTTCTGCAACGTCCAGATAGAGGAGGTCAGGCCGGTCATGGCGAGATATCTGGAGGAGAAGGACCTGAGCGTGCCCATCATCCAGTGGCTGCCGGAGGACGTCCTGGGCTGCGAGGTCATAGGCCCGGAAAAGAGGACGGCCGGCTTCTGCGAGGCCGACTGCAGGAACCTGGAGCACGACGACATCATCCAGTTCGAGCGCTTCGGCTTCTGCCGAGTCTCGAGAGTGGGCGACGACGGCCTGCTCTGCTACTTCGCCCACCGGTAGCCGGCGGCGGGCCGGCAGCTCAAATCACGCCCAGGGACGGCAGGACCATCACCAGCCCGGAGATTATCAGGTAGAGCGCCACCAGATAGTTCAGTATCTTGGGGGCGGCCAGCACCAGGACTCCGAACAGTATGCTTATGATTCCCCACAGCAGCTGCGCGCTTATGACGATTTCAGCCATGGGTTGTTAAGGGGGTGATGAAGAAAAAGGCAACCCTCGCACGTGCGAGTGTTTCCTCTGCGCGCCGAAACCCCTTTTTATATCAAGAGCTTCTAAAATCCCGCAAATTCTCTCTCCTAGTGAGACCTATGAATTTGGACCGCCCGAGGGCGGGATGACAAGGAGGTTACAACAATGGCGACATACGTGAAATTCGAAACTCCGCAGGAATTAGCGGACAAGGTTCTGGAGGCTCTGGACGTAGCCAGGACTTCCGGGAAGATAAGGATAGGCGTGAATGAGGTGACAAAGGCCGTTGAGCGGGGCAAGGCCAAGCTGGTTGTCATGGCCGAGGACGTGGACCCGCCCGAGCTGATGCTCCACATACCCATACTCTGCGCCGAGAAGAAGATTCCCTTCGCATACGTCAAAACCAGGGACGAGCTCGGGAAGGCCGCCGGCCTGAAGGTGAGCACGTCCTCGGTGGCCGTCGTGGACGAGGGCAAGGCCAAGAAGGACCTGGAGACAATGCGGAAGGAAATCCAAAAGCTGGCGAACAATGGCTGAAGAGAAGGAAGAGAAAGCGGGCAAGGCGGCAGACTCGAAGAAGAGCGAGAAGGCTAAGAAGGAGGACGTGTCCGAATCCGGAAAGGCCGCCGCCGAAAAGGGCGTCAAGCAAAAGGCTGGCAAGAAGAAGGGCAAGAAAGTCTCTGAAAACAAGGGCGGAAAGGCCTCGGGCAAGAAGGGCGATAAGCCTCCCGAGGAGAGCGAGCAGTCCGGAAAGAAGGGAGGCAGCAAAGTCGACATAAAAGACTCGACCCCCGCGCAGGTTGTCAAGGTCTTCAAGAGGGTGGGCATCTACGGCGAATGCTACCAGGTGCTGGTCAGGATACTCGAGGGCAAGGACAGGGGCAATCTCCTGAGAAGAAACGTGAGGGGGGCCGTCAAGGAGAACGACCTGCTGATGCTCAAAGAGACCGAGAGGGACGTGAGGGCCGTGTAATGACCACTAAGAGAAAGTGCGTTTTCTGCGGATACCAGATAAGCCCGGGAACCGGCAAGATGTCGGTGGACTCGGCTGGAAACGTGTCATTCTACTGCTCGTCCAAATGCGAGAAGAACGCCCGGCTGAAGAGGAGCCCGAGGAAGGTCAAGTGGACCAAGGACTATCGGGAAGAGAAGGACATCAGGTTACAGCACCTCAAGGAAGCCGGGAAGGCCGACTCCAAGGGGAAGAAATCCAAGGGAAAGGGCGGCAAGTCGAAGGAAGAGAAAGCGGCCGGAAAGGGGGAGAAAGAAAGCAAAAAAGCCAAGAAGAAGTCCGGCGGAAAGAAAGCCGGCAAGACCAAGGCCGCAAAGAACAAATCCAAGTCAAATAAGAAATGATACAGCGGACCTTCGTCATGCTCAAGCCGGACACGGTGCAAAGGAACCTTGTCGGCGAGATAATCGGGAGGTTCGAAAAGAGGGGCCTCAAGATAGCGGCCCTAAAGCTCATCCGGATGAGCCGGGGCAAGGCGAAAGAGCTCTACGCCGCCCACAAGGGAAAGGATTTCTACGAGCCTCTCCTAAAGTTCGTCACCTCCGGGCCGTGCGTGGTGTGCGTCATAGAGGGGCCCGAGGCCATACGGGCCATACGGCACATGCTGGGGACCACCAACCCCCTGGAATCGGACGCCGGCAGCATACGCGGCGACTACGGCCTGTTCACGCGCAGGAACGTGGTCCACGCCTCCGACTCCCCAAAGACCGCCGAGAGCGAGATGGGCATGTTCTTCGAGCCGGGCGAAATACTGGACTACAAGAAGTCAGACGAAGAGTGGGTCTATGAGCACTGAGCTCAAATCTCGAAAAAATCGCGAGCGTTCTTCGTCGTCTGCTCGGCCACTTCTTCGAAACTAATTTCCCGGAGGTCCGCTATTTTGCGCGCGGACACGGCGACGTTGGCCGGCTCGTTGACCGTCTTGGGCTCCGGAGCCAGATAGGGGGAGTCCGTCTCAAGGACTATCGATTCAAGGGGCAGCTTGCGGGCGAACTCCTGCTTCTGCCTGGAGCGCACCACGTTGGCGGGAACGGAAATCAGATAACCTAGTCCTATGGCCCTCTCCGCCTCTTTCAAAGACCCGGAGAAGCAGTGCATTATCGCGCGCGCCCCCGACTTCTCCAGAATGTCGAGGGCCGGCTTTTCGGCGTTGCGAGAGTGCACCAGCACGGGCTTGTCGTGCTGCTTGGCCAGGTCCAAGAGCTTTATGAAGTTCTCTTTCTCCTTTTCTCGGCCTCCGTTCTCCTTCACCCAATGGTAATCGAGGCCTATCTCGCCGACGGCGGCGGCGACGTCGATGTTCTCCTCTATGAGCCCATGTTGCCGGTCGAAGTCCTGCAGGCGGTAGGGGGTGCAGCCTATGGTCAGGTAGAGTTGCTCAAAGCCTCTGGTCGCCTCCAGCTCCTGGGGGCTGAGGCAGCAGTTGACTATGCCCACGCCCTTCTCCTCCGCGCGCGCCATGGCTCCCTCGATGTCCTTCAGAACCGTGGGGAATCCCATGTGCGCGTGGGTGTCTACGAGTCTCACAGCTATATTTGAAGCGCGGCCCAAAAAACCGTCTGTATTACTGATAGTAATATGGATATGTTCCTCTTTTTTTACTGTGCCCGTAGAATATCCCGGAATGGCAAAGACATACGCCGAAATCAACGAAAGAATCCGGAAGGGGGACGCGGTCGTCCTCACGGCGGAGGAGATGATAGGCTACGTGGAGGAGCACGGGGCCAAGAAGTCCGCCAAGGACATAGACGTGGTCACCACCGGGACCTTCGGGGCCATGTGCTCTTCGGGGGCCTGGCTGAACTTCGGTCATGCCGAGCCGCCCATCAGGTTCCAGAAGGCCTGGCTGAACGACGTGGAGGCATACACCGGAGGCGCCGCCGTGGACGCGTACATAGGCGCCACCCAGCTCAGCGAGACCGAGGGCGGGGACTACGGCGGCGGGCACGTCATAGAGGACCTGGCCAGGGGGGAGGAGATAGAGCTGCGCGCGACCTCGTCCGGGACGGACTGCTATCCTCGCAGGAAGATAAAGGCCCAAATCACGCTCCAGGACCTGAATCAGGCCTGGCTGCTGAACCCCCGCAACTCCTATCAGAACTACGCCGCTGCGACCAACTCATCCGACAGGACAATCTACACCTACATGGGCAAGCTGCTGCCCAATCACGGAAACGTCACATACACCACAGCGTCACAGCTGTCGCCGCTGATAAACGACCCCTATCTGCAGACAATAGGCCTTGGAACGAGGATTTTCCTGGCAGGAGCCAAGGGTTACGTCATCGGTGAGGGCACCCAGTTCAACACCGAAACGCCCCGCAAGAACGGCGTGCCGGTGGGTCCCGGAGCGACCCTCTCCGTCAAATGCGACCTTAAGCAGGCGGACTCGAAATACCTCAAGGGGGCCGTGTTCGAGAACTACGGTGTGAGCCTCTACGTGGGCATAGGCGTTCCCATACCCGTGCTCAACGAGGAGATAGCCAAGAGGACCGCCATAAGGGACGAAGAGATATTCACCAAGGTCCTGGACTATTCCGCCCCGTCAAGGTCCCGGCCCGGGCTGAAGGAGGTCAACTATGCCCAGCTGCGGTCGGGGAAGATAGAGCTCAAGGGCGAGGATGTGAGGACGTCATCCATGGCTCCG
>CAZTIX010000058.1:0-5922 GCA_964613935.1 uncultured archaeon | reverse complement strand
GAGCCATATCCTGAAGTCAGAGTCCACGAAGTAGGCGCCCAGCCGGGAATCCATCACGCAGTCCCCTTTTTGAGCTATCTCCTTCTGCCGGCGGTCCAGCTCCCGGTCTATGGAAGGGTCCTTTTCGGCCCGCTTGCTCAGCTCCAGCAGGGACAGGCCCCTCTCATCGGCCATAGAGCACATGATGTTCCCCACGGAGCAATAGGGGAGGTTCAGCTCCCGGGCCAGCCTTTTGGCCAGGGTGCTCTTCCCGCTGCCTATGGTGCCCCCGACCGTCACTATCATTTTTTCAGCTCTTCTCGGCCTTGGACTTGGTCTTTGGGGCCTTCTCGGACTTGGATTTGGACTTTTTCGATTTCTTGGATTTGGAGGACTTCCCGGTCCTGGCGGATTTCCCGGTCTTCGAGGCTTTCTTGGTCTTGGATTTGGCCCCCGGCTTTTCAGCCTTCCCTGAGGACGTCTTTTCGTCCTTCTTCTTGGCTTTCCTGGCCTTCTTCTCAGCCTTTTCAGGCTTCCCCCCAGGCTCCGCGACGGGTGTTTCAGGCTTCTTCCCCTTCCCCCCGGCCGCTCCTTCGGCCTTCTCCGGCTTGGTCTTCCCGGGCTTCTTTTCCGGCTCCGCGGTCTCCTCCAGCTCGACCTCCTCCGAGACCTTCTCCCGCTCTACCTCGGCCCTGTCCCCGGTGTCCGCCTCGACGCCCAGGGAAGAATACCAGCCTTCTGGCAGGAACTTCTCGATGGTGAGGTCGCGCCTGCTGGGATATCCGCTCTCCAGACGCGCCCTGTAGCGCTCGACCTTTCTGACGCAGGCGGAGCAGAGGACTCCGCCATATTTGCGGGACACTCTTCTGCGGCTCCTCGTCATCTTGCCGAGTGCGACGGGCGAGCCCCTGGGCACGCCCTGCAGGCGGACTCCGCAGCGAGCGCAGGCAGCCTGCTTAGGCTTCTTCTTGACATAGCGGACTGCGGTCTTGCCCGTCTTAGTCCTATTCTTTATTATCCTGGTTCCCTTTCTGCTTTTCTGCTGTTTCATTTTTCTCTCTGTCCAGTTTCTCCAGATGCTTGACTCCCTTCCAGTGGCCCCAGAGTATCCTGTTCTTAAGGGGCGATATGGCGAGTGCTATCGCGAAATAAGTTACCAGATAGTACCAGAACCACGGCAGGTTGATGCCGAATACATTTATCTCCACTCCCTTGTAGAGGGGCTTGACCTCGAGCTTTCCGTCCAGGAGCTCGGCGCTTCCCTCGGGCTCGAAGCCGGCCGTCAGGCTTCCCGCGGGAACGAATCGGACGTCATAGGAGTTCTCATCAGTCCGGTTGTCCGATGTGGCCCGGACCGCATATGTCTTCTCTCCCCCGGACGCGGTCACGTTCCACCACACCTGCTCCACGTCTCCTTGGTCCCCCCTGTCGTCCAGCGACAGCCGGCGCGCGTTGGCGCCCTCGACGGCGACTCCGTCGGACACCAATTCGGCGGTGACGTCCGAGGGGCTCTGGGCAAGGTTCCTGACCTCGGCCCCGACCTGGGAGACGGTCCCCGCCTCCAGAGGTGCCAGGTTAAGGGCTCCGTGGAGGAAGAAGAACAGCACTATGAACAGGGGGAAGGATATCAGCATCGTCTTCATGCGCAGCCTGAAATTCTTGCCCATGAGGGACATCAGCTCCTTGTTGGCCTTCATGGCGGCCTTGCTGTCCTTCTGCTTCTGGAGCTGCTTTATCTCCCTCTGCTTTCTCTTTATGGCGAACTCGACCTTCTTGGCTTTCTCCCTGTCGTGCATGAGAAGCTCTATTCCCACGCTCATCAGGGAGAGTCCGACCGCTATCAGGGGTATTATTATTTCCCAGGTCATTCGAACACCTTGGCTATTCTCTTGCCGGCCTCCTCGGCCTTGCCCTCCTCGTTCCTGACTATCAGGACCGTGGAGTTCGTCAGATCGGCATAGACCGCGGCGAAGCACCGGTTCATCATCTGATGCTCATCTATTTCCTCGACCGTGTCGGGGTCGCGGTTTCTGGAAGCGTCCCGACTCCTTCGGCCGTGTATGTCTTTTGAATCGCACTCCACTAAAACTATTGAGTCCGGGTCCAGGGCCCGCAGGACGGTCTCCGGCAGGCCGGGCATGTATCCCTTGGGGGTCTTTATGGAGCCGTGGGTGTCGACTATCGCGTCGCCGTTCCTCGAGTCGGCGTGAATCCTCTCCGCGGCCTTCTGCTGCAGCTCCATCTGCTTCCCCCTCGGCAGCTTCCGCATGTCGTCGCGGCCCTCGGCCAGGTTCATCGTCTTCGCCTCCTCGAACATGTAGTCGCCGAAGTTCAGCCGGCCGGCGCCCGCTCTTTCGGCGGCTTCGTTAAGGACGGTCGTCTTGCCCACTCCCGGTATCCCAAGAACCACGCATAGCATTTTTTATCACCGATTATCTTCAGCTTTCCCCGCCTATGAATCTCCGCAGAGCCGGGCTCAGCTCGTTGAGCTGCTCGTTCTTTATCTCCTCATACATGCGGTAGAGTATTCCGACGGTCAGCAGTATCCCGGTCCCGCTGCCCAGCGCGCCGGTCAGGTCCGCCGTCACCGCCACGAGTCCCACCGCCACCGCGGAGACCACGGTCAGCTGTGGTATGTATCGTTTGAGCACCCGTTTTATCACTCGTTTGTCCGCCCTGAAGCCGGGTATCTGCAGACCGGAGCTCTCCATCTGCTCGGATACGGTCTCCGCGTCCATGCTGCTCATCATGACCCAGAACACCCCGAACAGCACACAGAGCATGACGAAGATTAAGACATAGACCAGGAGGTGGAGTATGACTTCGGGGTTTGTGAGCTTTATTATTCCGTCGGGCGTCAGGACGCCGTTGCGGCCCCCAAGGTCGCCCATCGTGATGAGATAGCCTATGCCCCCCTGCTCCAGGTTGGGGACTATCTGTCCGTCCACGGTCTCGCCTAGTAGGGGGATTCCCATGCCGCTGAACAGACCTGCGAATATGACCACGTTAGCCAGGACCGCAGAGCTGAGAATGACCGGTATGTTGGACGTGTAGAAGAATCTGAGGGGATAGCGCGCCCCCACCCCGAACCGGCCGTAGGACAGGGGTATCTCTATCTTGAGCGTCTCGAAATAGGCCACCGCCATGAATATCAAAACCGTCATGGCCACCGGCCAGAGTATGATGAGGTTCAGCTGCCCTTCTGCCAGCTGCGAAAGGAAATTGGGTATTATGCCGGTGAAGCCACCGGCACCCGCCGGGACCGGGCTGAGCGCCTGGACCACTATCCTCTGGGAAACTCCGGCCGCGATGAACAATCCTATGCCGCTGCCGATCCCCCACTTGGAGACTATCTCGTCCAGAAACATCAGCAGGACAGATGCGAAGGCTATTTGAGCGATGACGAAGGCCATCAGCCCGGGGTCTCCCGGGTTGGTCAGCGGTATGGCGCCTATGCTGACGAAGGCGAACGCCTCGAATATCGCTATGAGTATCGTGAGAAGCTTTTGAGTCCCCTGGAACACGGCCTTGTCCTCGTTTTTCTGAAGGTCAAGGTTTATCATCTTGGCCCCGACCAGGAGCTGCAGTATGATGGAGGCGGTCACTATCGGGCCTATGCCAACCGACATCAAAGTCCCGAGCTGCGAGGCGAAGACTATCTGGATTATGCCCAGCTGGGACTCGTCGGCGCGCGACGCGCCAAGCGGGGTTATCTGCCCCATGAGCAGGAACAGCATCAGGACTAGGCCCACCCACATGAACTTCTCTTTGAGGCTGACATGCCTCGTGGGAGGCTTTATCTCCGGAAAATGCCTATAGAGCGGCTCCAGCTTATACAGTATCGACGTCATTTGACTCTAGGGCCTCTCCTCCCGCTTCCCCTATCTTTTTCTTCGCGGATTCGGAGAAGGATTCTGCTTTTATTCGAACCTTGCGGGTGAGCTTGCCGCCTCCGAGGACCTTGTCATACCCCAGCTCGGAGAGGTCCAGAGTGAGCTTGCCTGAAGCCTTTTTGACCCTGCCCTCTTCGGACCACTGCCCTATGCGCCCGTTTATCTCGGAGAGGTTTATGGTCCTTTTTTCCCTCTTCAGGCTTGGATGCCGCTTGAATCCCGACTTGCCGAAAACGCGGCCCTTGAGCCTGGACTTTATCTGCTTGTGCTTTCCGGAGCCGGCATTGCCCCTGCCGCCCCTCGAGCCGGAGCCCCGATGCTTCTGGCAGCTTCCGTATCCGCAGCTTCTGCTTCCGCGCTTCTTGCCCGTCTTCCTATTTTTTTGCGCCATCTTTCAGACCGGCCATTTTGGCCAAAAGTTTGTTGATGTCTCCGCCCCTGTAGCCGAGGACGCCGCCGATGTTGAAGTGGTTCTTGACTCCTCCTCGCGCGTGCCCCCCCGTGGGAGGATGTAGCTTGAAATAGGGCTTTATGCCCGCCTTTTTGAAGGTCGTTTTGCCGGCGAGGAAGTCCTTGGAAAACTTCTCGGCCTCCTTCTCCCCAAGACGGGCGCCGCCCGCCTTCCGGCCCCATTTGGCAACCAGAGCGGAGAGGGTCTTGCCGTCTATCTCGCCCCAGGTAACGAAGTCTTTGACTTTGCGCACCATACCCATCGTGGCCGGCGCGGGGTCCAAGACGGCGGTCCAGTTGACCCTGCGGAGACCGAGCATTCGCAGGGTCTCCCTCATCTCCCTTCTGATGTCGATGTCGCCCCTTATCCGGACGACAACCACCTTCCCGCTGTCCTTCGCTTTCTCCTTCTTCCCTGTCATTTTCTGCCGACGAACTTGGCCGTTTCCTTGAACCCCGATAGTTTTTCCAGGGCCTCATATATCGCCAGGACCTGGTTTATGACGGTCCGTGAATGGCCCTTGGTGAACATCCACGCGTCTTTTATTCCGGCCAGGTTCAGTACTATCTTGGAGTTGTCTCCGGCCACCAGTCCGACTCCCCTCGGAGCCGGCTTGAGCACAACGGTCACCGAGCCGTTCTTGCCCGTGACCCGGAACGGGAAGGTGTGGGGCTCCCCGCAACCGCACTCCCATGAAGAGCATGAGCGCGGAACCCTGATTATGTTCAGCTTGCCCCTGACTATGGCCTTGCGGATAGTGGGGCCTATTTCGGAGCCCTTGGCGGCCCCGACGCCCACGTGGCCGTTCTTGTCACCGACCACGACCATTATGCTGAAACGCATCCTCCTTCCGCTGTCGAGCGTTCTTTGGACCCGCCTGAAGTCTATCACTTCCTCCTGCAGGCCCGGGAGGAGGGTGTCGACGATGCCGGCCTCCATTATCTGCCTTCCTTCCTTGAGTATCTCGTCGATGTCGGTTATCTCGCCGGCCATGACCTTCTTGCCGACCTCGGTCTTGGGGACCCACTCCTCCCTGTAGGAGCGCCTGCGGGAGTTCCTCCTTCTCCGAGACCGTTCGCCGGATTTCTTTTCTTTCGACTTGGAGCCCTTCTCTCCTGTCTTCTTCCCCTTCTCCTTATCTTCGCGCCCGGGCTCTTTCTTTTCGGACTCTTTTTCGGCCTTGGGCTCTTTCTTCCCGGCTCCGGCACCCTTTGCTGGGGTATTTTCGGCCTTCGCCTTCTCGGCGCCGGGCTTCTTCTCTTTCGCATTGGAGCTCTTGGCCTCCTCGCCGGCCCCGGCTGCGCCCGGCTTCTTCCCTCCGGAGGTCTGCTTCTTGGGTGCGGAGGGCGCCTTCTTCGTGCCTTCTCCGGCCTTGGCTCCTTCAGCCTTCTTGGCCTTCTTGCCCTCTTCTTCCTCCGTGGTCTTCTTCTTGTCCTCAGCCATTTTTAGAGTCTATCTTCTTCTTGGTCTCTGAAATCTGAGATTTGAGCTTGGCATCGATGTGGACTCCGTCCAGTCTCTCCTGCGGCGGGAGCACCGACTCGCTGTGGGGAACCTCCATACCGGCGTCCACGGCGCCCTTGAGTGCAGCGAAGGGAC
>CAZTIX010000057.1:0-5948 GCA_964613935.1 uncultured archaeon | reverse complement strand
GGGTAGGCGCAATCGGCGGAATGTTCATACCCCCGCAGACCGGCCCGGGCGAGCCCGGCGAGGACACCCCCGGCGGCGAGCCGCAGGACGGCGGCTCGGACGAGGACCACTCCGCTCCCCTGCCCTACATCTACCAGGAGACGCCCGCTCCCAGCACTGACGAGCCGCTGGAGGTCCGGGTCTGGCACAGCGACGGCTCCCCGGCCGAGGGGACGGTGACCGTGACCGCCCCGGACGGGACGCGGTCCACCCACCGCATCTCCGACTCGAGGGTCACCCTAACCCCGCGGCAGGAAGGCGTCTACGTCTTCCAGTACGTGAGCTCGTCCGGCAAGATAACCAAGAAGGAGGTGCTGGTCGGGGAGCCCTCCGGCGGAGAGCTCCCGGAGAAGGAAAAGGGGGAGGTTGAAGAGGAGGGCGGATGGTCCGAGCTCCTCAAGTGGACCGGCTCCCTCCTGCTGGTACTGACCGTCCTGGGCCTGCTGATCCTGCTGCTGAAGAGAAGGGGGAAGGAGAGGGAGATGGAAGAGCTGTGAGCCCCCGGGACCAACCTTTTTATAGCCCCCGCTTCTAATAAACCGCTCTTTTTCCGCCGGACGACTGCGAAAAGCGTTCGCGGAAGAGAAGGTCTTAGTTTTCTTGACTAAGAGGACTTAGTGCAGGCCGCGAGGTTTGGCTAGTCTATCCTTACCAATATCAAAATGGGAAACGGCGAGTTCGCAGCGAAAAAGCTCGAGGACGACCGGAAGAAGTTCCGCTGGTACGACGTGCCCTATCTCCGGCGCAAGCTCAGGCTCAAGGAGAAGCACGACCCCCTTGCCGGGCGCAGCCAGGCCAAGGGCATAGTGCTGGAGAAGGTGGGCATAGAGGCAAAGCAGCCCAACTCCGCCATCCGAAAGTGCGTCAAGATACAGCTCCTGTTCAACGGTCGCCAGATAACCGCGTTCGCCCCCCGCAATCACGCCATCACGTTCATAGACGAGCACGACGAGGTCCTCGTGGAGGGCATCGGCGGAAGGAAGGGCCGCTCCTACGGCGACATCCCGGGAGTGAGATACAAGGTGATAAAGGTTAACAATCAGTCTCTGCAGGAGCTGGTCAGGGGCAGGGCGGAGAAGGCCAGAAAATGAAAATGACTGACGCAAATACCGACATAAAGCTCTTCGGAAGATGGGACTTCGACGTCGAGGTGGTCGACCAGGGCCTCCAGTCCTACATAAACCTCGAGCCCCTTATGGTCCCCCACAGCGGGGGGAAGCACTCCAAAAAGCGCTTCTGGAAGGCCGAGAAGGTCAACATCGTGGAGCGCCTCGTCAACAAGCTCATGAGGAGCAGTGTCGGCTCGAGGAGGTTCTCCGGCAAGCACCTCAGGGGCGGGGGCGCGACCGGCAAGAAGAGCATGGCCATCAAGATTCTGGAGAGAACGTTCGAGATAATAGAGAAGCGAACCAAGCGGAATCCCATCCAGGTCCTTCTGGACGCCATCCAGCACGGCGCTCCGAGGGAGGAGACCACCTCCATAATCTACGGGGGCGTCCAGTACCACCAGGCCGTGGACATATCGCCCCTGCGGCGCGTCGACAAGGCCCTGAGGAACCTTGCCGTGGCCGCATACGCCAATTCCTTCAACAACAAGAAGAGCATTGAGGAAGCCCTGGCCGACGAGATAGTCGGGGGGGCCAACAACGATCCGAAGTCGTTCGCGATAAAGAAGAAAGAGGAGATGGAGCGGATAGCAAGGTCCGCGAGATAAGTCGCGGAACTCAAAATAACGTTCAAAAATGGGCAGAAGAGAGCAGATGGTGGAGAAGGTCACCAAACTTATGGAGAAGAAGGACAAGATACGCAACATGGGCATAGCCGCGCACATAGACCACGGCAAGACCACGCTATCCGACAACCTCCTGTCCGGCTGCGGGATAATATCCGAGGACCTCTCCGGCAAGCAGCTCTACATGGACTACGACGAGCAGGAGCAGGCCAGGGGAATCACCATCAACGCGGCCAACGTATCCATGGTCCACAACTACAAGGACAAGGACTACCTCATCAACATGATAGACACCCCGGGGCACGTTGACTTCTCGGGCGACGTCACCAGGGCGATGCGCGCCGTGGACGGCGCGATAATCGTGGTGTGCGCTGTCGAGGGCGTCATGCCCCAGACCAAGACCGTCATCGGCCAGGCCCTCAAGGAGAAGGCCAAGCCCCTGCTGTTCATCAACAAGGTGGACCGGATGATAAACGAGCTCCAGCTCTCGCCTGACGCGATGCAGGAGAGGTTCATGAAGATAATCAACGAGGTCAACCGCCTCATAGGCAACATGGCGCCGGAAGACCACAAGGAGGACTGGCTGGTGGACGTTAAGACGGGCAAGGTGGCCTTCGGCTCCGCCTACAACAACTGGGCCACCTCGATACCCTACATGAAGAAGGCCGGCATAAACTTCAAAGACATAATAGACTTCTGCAACCAGGAGAACCAGAAGGAGCTGGCGGCCAAGAGCCCGCTCCACGAGGTCTTGCTGGACATGGTGGTCAGGCACCTGCCCAGCCCCCTGGAGGCCCAGAAGTACCGCGTGCCCAACATCTGGCGCGGCGACATGGACAGCGAGATAGGCAAGCAGATGCAGGCCTGCGACGACAACGGCAAGGTCTCGATGATGGTCACCAAGATAATAGTGGACCCCCAGGCGGGAGAGATAACCACCGGCAGGCTCTTCTCAGGCACGCTCAAGCGGGGAATGGAGGTATACTCCAACGCCTCCAAGCAGAGCATGCGCGTCCAGCAGCTGGGCGTCTACATGGGCGCCGACAGGATAAACGTGGAGGAGCTAAGCGCCGGCAACATAGCCGCGATATCCGGGCTGAAGAACACCTCGGCCGGCGACACCCTGAGCTCGGAGAAGATGGAGCCCTTCGAGTCCATAAAGCACTTCTCGGAGCCGGTGGTCACCAAGGCCATCGAGCCCAAGAACCCGGCGGACCTCCCCAAGCTCATCGAGGTCATGCGCTCCATGGCCAAGGCCGACCCCACCCTCCAGGTCACCATAGACGAGGAGACGGGCGAGTATCTCATCTCGGGCATGGGCGAACTGCACCTGGAGATTGTCGAATACAGGATAAAGAACGAGAGGGGCGTGGAGATAAACAGCAGCAACCCCATAGTGGTCTACAGGGAGACGGTCGGCAAGAAGAGCCCCGAGATGCACGGCCGGAGCCCCAACAAGCACAACGACTTCTTCTTTGAGATAGAGCCTCTGGAGGACGAGCTCTACCAGGCCCTCTACCGCGGCGACTTCTCCAACGGGCGCAGGAAGGACTCCAAAGACATCTGGAAGGAGCTGGCCGAGCTGGGCATGGACAAGGACGAGGCCAAGAAGGTCAGGGACATATTCCACGGCAACCTCTTCGTCGACGGCACCAAGGGGATACAGCACCTGGACGAGGTCATGGACCTGATGCTCGACGCCTTCGAGCACGTCATGAAGAGGGGCCCGCTGTGCCAGGAGCCCTGCACGAAGGTCAAGATCAAGCTCACCGACGTCAAACTCCACGAAGACGCGGTCCACAGGGGTCCGGCGCAGGTCTATCCGGCCGTGCGAAACCCCATCTACCGGGGGATGCTCCAGGCGGGCGCCGGCCTGCTGGAGCCGAAGCAGAATCTCTACATACAGACGCCCTCCAAGTTCATGCGCAACGCCTCCAGGGACGTGCAGGCCAGGAGGGGCGTGATACTGGACATGAGGCAGGAGGGAGAGACCAGTTACATAGACGCGAAGGTCCCGGTGGCCGAGATGTTCGGCTTCTCCGGAGACATACGCTCGGCGACGGAGGGGAACGTCCTCTGGTCCACGGAGAACGCCGGTTTCGAGCCGGTCCCCCGGGACCTGCAGGGCGACCTGATATCGCAGATAAGGAAGCGGAAGGGCTTCGACCCCAAGCCGCCGACGATAGCCGATTTCGCGGACTAGGTCCGTTTCTTTAAACTAAACAAAACAAAAACAAGAAAAGGTGGAACAAAAAAATGGCTGAACTACCACACATGAACCTGGTGACTATCGGCCACGTCGACGCAGGAAAATCGACGATGGTCGGCCGATTGCTCTACGAGCACGGAGAGATTTCGGAGCAGGTCATCAAGAACCTGAAGGCGGAAGCGGAAAAAGCAGGAAAGGGCACCTTTGAATTCGCTTTCGTTATGGACGCACTAAAGGAAGAGAGAAGCAGGGGGCTGACCATAGACGTAGCGCACAAGCGGTTCCAGACGGACAAGTACTATTTTACAATAATAGACGCCCCCGGACACAGAGACTTCGTGAAGAACATGATTACGGGGACCTCGCAGGCTGACGCCGCGGTCCTCGTTGTCACGGCGACGGAGGGTGTCATGCCCCAGACCAAGGAGCACACCTTCCTGGCCAAGACCCTGGGAGTCAAGCAGCTGATAGTGGCCATCAACAAGATGGACGCTGCCGACTACGACGAGGGCAAGTTCAAGAAGGTGAAAGAGGACGTGACCAAGCTGCTCAAGTCCGTCGGCTACAAGCCGGACGGGATTCCCTTCCTGGCGGTGTCCGCCTACAAGGGCGACAACGTCATGAAGAAGAGCGAGAACATGTCTTGGTACGACGGTCCGACGCTCATCGAGGCGCTGGACAACTTGGAGGTGCCTCCGAAGCTGACGGACAAGCCGCTGCGCCTGCCGATACAGGACGTGTACAGCATCACCGGCGCGGGCACGGTGCCTGTCGGGAGGGTCGAGACCGGAGAGCTGAAGCCCGGAATGAAGGTGACCTTCATGCCGAGCAACTCCACCGGCGAAGTGAAGTCCATAGAGATGCACCACGAGCAGATAGATAAGGCGACGCCCGGCGACAACGTCGGTTTCAACGTCAGGGGAGTGGGAAAGCAGGACATCCGGAGGGGAGACGTATGCGGTGACCCGAGCAACCCGCCCACCGTGGCGGAGGAGTTCACGGCGCAGATAATCGTGCTGAACCACCCAAGCGTTTTGGCTCCCGGCTACACGCCTGTCTTCCACTGCCACACGGCACAGGTCGCCTGCACGGTGACGGAGATAGTGAAGAAGCTGGACCCCGCATCCGGCGCGGTCAAGGAAGAGAACCCCGACTTTGTCAAGACCGGGGACGCGGCCATCATCAAGGCGAAGCCGACCACGCCCCTCTGCGTCGAGAAGGCCAGCGATTTCCCGCCCCTGGGCAGGTTCGCTGTCCGCGACATGGGGCAGACGGTGGCTGCCGGCATGATAACCGAGGTGAAGGCCAAGAAGGCGTGAGGGAGACCTCACCCTTCCTTTTTTATTTTTATTCACTCACGCTAAAACAACGGGACAGGGCTTTCATCAAGCGGAGCCTTGAAAGTCCTTGAAAGACCACGATGCAAAAAGCCAAGATAAAGCTGATAGGGCGGGACAAGGAGAAGCTGGACGACATCTGCACCCAGATAATAGACATCGCCAAGAAGGCGGGCGTGAATGTCTCGGGCATAATCCGCATTCCGACCAAGAAGCTCAAGCTCACCACCCTCAAGTCGCCCGACGGCGAGGGCAAGGCCTCCTGGGAGCACTGGGAGATGCGCATACACAAGCGCCTGGTCATGATAGCCGCGGACGAGAAGGCCCTCCGGCGCGTCATGAGGATACAGCTCCCCAAGGACGTTCACGTGGAGATAAAGCTGTAAGAACGCTTCCCTACTTCTCGACCTTCTTCGAGTAGAATCTGCCGAACCAGCCTATTATTGAGTAGGGGTGGAAAATGCTGTGAGCCTTGTAGCCCCGTCTTTCGAGAGCCCTTCGCGGCATCGCCGCCGAGGTGAAACCTATCCTGGCTATTCCCCGCTCTCTGGCTATTTTCTCCAGTTCTGCCTCCATCCACCGAGTCCACAAGACATCGAGGCGCTTCGCCGCTGGCGGCTTGTACTTGGTC
>CAZTIX010000056.1:0-5982 GCA_964613935.1 uncultured archaeon | reverse complement strand
GCAGCCCTGAAGCGGCTGATGATGAAGAGCCGCCCCGCATAGCGCGCGCAGTGGGGGAGCTGGGGCTGCGTTACGTCGTCATAACGTCTGTGACGCGCGACGACCTGGAGGACGGCGGAGCGTCCATGTTCGCGCGCACTACAGAAGAGATAAGAGGGCTTAATCCCGAGTGCATGGTAGAAGTGCTCATCCCGGACTTCCAAGGTGACGGGAAGGCCTTGCAGAGGGTCCTGGACGCTCGCCCCGACGTGCTCAACCACAACATCGAGGTTGTGAGGCGATTGTTCCCGGCGATGCGCGCGCAGGGGGACTATGACAGGTCGCTTGAGCTCTTGAAAAAAGCGAGGGACTGCAGTGTAACCAAGTCCGGCTTCATGGTCGGGCTGGGGGAGACAAAGGATGAACTCCTCGAGACCATGGAAGACCTTTGTAGTGTAACTGATATATTGACAATCGGCCAGTACCTCCGGCCCTCCGAGAAACATGCTAGGGTTTTTAGGTACTACACACCGGAGGAGTTCGAACAGTTAAAACAAAGGGGGCTCGAGATGGGCTTCGGGCATGTGGAAGCCGGGCCGCTTGTCAGGAGCTCTTACCATGCGGGAGAATATGGACCTCAGACTGCTTGACACCGGGAAGAGCTCTGCCGCCATGAACATGGCCGTGGACGAGGCCGTCATGCTCAGCGGCAAGCCCACCCTGCGCTTCTACGGCTGGGAGCCCCGCGCGGTCAGCATAGGCTATTTCCAGGGGATAGGGCAGGAGGTCGACCTCGAGAAGTGCGCGCAGCTGGGGGTGGACGTGGTGAGGCGCCTGACCGGCGGGGGGGCTGTCTACCACGACCAAGAGCTCACCTACAGCTTGATAGTGCCGGAGGGCAGCGGCCTCGTCGCGCGCGACGTGCTGGAGTCCTACGGCCGGATATGCGCGCCCATAGTGGAGGGCCTGAAGAGCCTGGGGCTGGAGGCGGAGTTCAAGCCCATAAACGACATCCTGGTCAACGGCAGGAAGATATCGGGCAACGCCCAGACGCGCAGGAAGGGCATGGTCCTTCAGCACGGCACGATACTCCTGGACGTCGACGTGGAGGCGATGTTCTCTCTTCTTAGGGTGCCCAGCGAGAAGCTCCGCGGCAAGATGATAAAGGCCGCCGAGGAGAGGGTGACGTCGGTGAGGGCGGAGTTAGGACAAGATGTCACTTTTTCGCGAGTCAAAGAGGCCCTGACAAAGGCTTTCAGACAACACTCGCATATGCGAGAGTTGAAACAAGGGACGCTTTCTAAAGAGGAGGGAGAAGGGGCTGAGAAACTGGCCGAGACAAAGTATTCGACTAAAGAATGGAACTTCATGAGGTAGACTACAAGGTGCCGGGAGGCAAGCTTATACGGCTGCGCGCGCGGATAGAAGAAGGCAGAATCCGTAGTGTAAAAATAACGGGCGACTTCTTCCTGCACCCCGAGGAGAGGATAGAGGAGCTGGAGGAGGCCCTTGTTGGTAAAAAGCTGGAGCGAGTTACACTGCGAAAAACGGTGGAGAAAGCCTTATCCGGCTGCGAGATTGTGGGCTTCTCCGCAGAGGAGATGGTCAACGCGCTCATGAAGCTTCAGACCGCCCCGCAGTAGATGAGCTCCATTTCCTTGCGGCTGGGCTCCGCGGGATTGCATCCTACCCCCCCAGCCTAAGAGAGTAGTCGATGAGCTTCTTTATGTCCTTCTTGCTCATGCCGAACTCTCCCAGGCCCCTGCCCATGCCGATGATGCCCTGAAGGCACTCGACTGCTTTGACTGACTTGAGCGCGTTCTCACGGCCCGGGCTTTTGACCTCCTCGCCCAAAGCCTCCGCGATGTTGCAGTATTTCGGGACCGTCTCTGCGTCCCCCTTATCGATGTTGAATCCGCAGAGCACGTAGGGCCAGATGCTGTTGTCGTCATGCCCCATCCCACGGCCATTGCCTTGGCCGCGTCTATGGAGGAGCCCCCGCCTATCGTGACCACCATGTCACAGCCGCCGTTCAGGCCGATGTCTATGCCCCTCTGGACCGTGGCTACAGTGGGGTTGGGCTCCACGCCTTCGAAGAGGGTGGCCTCCAGACCGGCCTTCTCAAGGCTCTCCCGCGCCTTTTCGAGGAAGCCCAGCCTGCGCATGGAGGCCTTGCCCGTCACAAGCAGCGCGCTCCTGCCGTGCTTCCTGGCCCTCGCGCCCAGCCCTAGGAGGGCCTTCCGCCCGAACAGGAGATTGGTCTCGGGCAGCGTGAAGGAGAAGTCCATGCTATGATTGGCGGAGAACGCTTAAAAGACTTGAACGTATTTATTCCGCATGTCGCAAAAGAAGGCGGGATGCCCAGGATAGAGAAGCACGTGGTCAGGCACGGGGAGAAGCTGTTCGACATACAGGACGAGCCCATGCCGCGCGGCGCGTGGTGGTGGTGGTTCTGGATGTTCTTCTTCAACAACCCCAAGGACCCGGACAAGCCCAGGCAGCTGATGATACTCTGGTCCACCAAGAACGTCAAGAGCATAGACTGCAACGGGCTGAAAATCAAAATAAACCGACCGCTGGACCGGAAGAACCTGGACGGGGCCGTGGCGGCGTGGTACTTCGACGGGAGGAAGATGCACCACAACTTCCTGCTGGAGCAGTGCAAGATTAAGGTCAAGGACTACGGCATATTCACCGACTCCGAGCCGGAGACCTCCTTCGTCATTGACAAGGATAGACACATCATCAAAATCGGCGGCGACTTCGAGTTCATGGCCGAGCCGAGAGACGACCACGAGTTCGTCATGCCCAGCTACCACTCCAATACCTTCGTCGGCAGCAAGGGCTACGGCATAACCAAGATAAACCGGCTCGACCTGGGAGGCAGGGTACAAGGCGAGCCCATAAGAGGCAGCGCCTACTTCCAGCGCGTCTTCGTCAACGCGCCCGCCGTCCCGTGGTACTGGGGCTCCTTCCACTTCGCGAACGGGGCTGTGCTGACTTACACCAACCAGATAGTCCTCGGCAAGGCCGTAAAGAAGAACGTCTCGTTCTTCGACGGGCGGCAGCTGCACGAGCTGGATGACGTGACTGTCAGGAGGAGCGGCGGGGGGCTGCCGCAGTTCAGGGTCACAGGGAAGACCAAAGAGGCGGAGATAGCCTTCACTGTGGAGGCATACGCCCACTCCTCCTGGACCTTCAGGAAGAAATTCCTGGGCGTCCTGCCCAACAAGCTGACCTACAACGAGTACCCTGCGACCATAGTGGAGTTGGAGTTCATGGACAAAAAGATCGGTGAGCGGCTTAACTTGGGGAACCTTGGCAAGTCCGTGGGCAACGCGGAGCACACGACAGGCTATCTCCTCTGAATCTCTAGAGTCAATAATGTCAACTACCACCGGCCAATAGGCCGGTGCGCGCTTCACGTAAAGTGAGGCGGCACAGGTTCACTCTTCCCTTTTGAACTCGATTGGGCAGTTATACTGCTTCGTTTTGGCTAATTCTAATGCTTCAGGAACATAGTCGCTTACAACAATTTTTGACGCGGTTTCAGATAAGAACCGCGTCCAGTACCCCGTCCCGGCCGCAATCTCAATCACTTCTTTGTCTTTCAGGTATTCCTTAATGCCCCCGGCAATTCGCTGTTGCTCTTTCAATCGGAGCGGATCATCCCTGCAGCATATTCCCTCATATTCCCGGGCCCGTCTTCTATAATAATCTTCCATCCCGCATTATAAAATATCGTGTTTATCTTTAATAAATCTTGCTAGTCCAAAGCCTTTAATGTGTTGAATACTTCGGACTTCGCCCCTTAAGATGCCGCAAGTCGGACTTTTCGGGCGAAATCCGCCGGAAGCCGTAACCGAAGGATAGCGTAACAGGGCCTAAACGGAAATGCCCCAGCTCGGCGTTTTCCCGAATTGACGCCTGCGGCCCCAAGCCTAGAACCTCTTTGCCAGGCTCTTTTTGTGACTGTGATTGCGCAACCCTTTTATATAAGTGTATTCTAATATACGCATATAATGAAACAACAAGTAAAGCTCTTAAAAGCCATGGCAGATGAAACCAGGCTAAACATCCTGCGCCTGCTCATGAACGGAGAAGCCTGCGTCTGCGAGATTGGTGCAGCCGTAAAAAAGAGCCAGCCTACCATTTCTCAGCACCTCAGGATATTAAAGGAGGCCGGGCTCATAGATCCGCGGAGAGAGGGCCTTAACATATACTACAGACTAAAAGACGAAAAAGTCGCATTAATTATTGACGTCCTCGGTATTGACGCGATAAAATTCAAGCGAATAAAATGCCAGAAGTAGGAAAACTGGGATTCTTTGAGAAGTATCTCGCGATATGGGTCTTGCTATGCATAGCCGCAGGCATAATCATCGGCGAGCTTTTCCCCGAGGTTCCGCAGTGGCTTGCCCAGTTCGAGTACGCCAATGTTTCAATACCCGTTGCAATACTTATATGGTTCATGATCTACCCGATGATGCTGAAAATAGACTTCGGCAAGGTCCTTGAGGTGGGAAAGAAACCAAAGGGGTTGGTATTGACACTAGTCATAAACTGGGTCGTAAAGCCGTTCACGATGTTCCTCTTCGCCTTCCTCTTCTTCAAAATCGTGTTTTCCGGATTTATAGACGGCGCCCTTGCAGACCAGTATCTCGCAGGGGCGATATTGCTTGGGGCTGCCCCGTGCACTGCCATGGTCTTTGTTTGGAGCTACCTTACAAAGGGCGATGCGAACTACACGCTGGTCCAAGTTGCGGTCAACGACATTGTCCTGCTTTTTGCATACGCGCCCATCGTAATGCTCCTCCTGGGCCTTGGCAGCATAAGCGTGCCGTATGACACCGTCTTATTCTCAGTCCTCCTTTACATAGTCATCCCCTTGGCGGCCGCAGTGCTCTCCCGCCGATGCCTGATTTCCAAAAAAGGCATTGGTTGGTTCGAGGGGCCGTTTGCCGGGAACCTCCACACGGTGACGATTGCGGGCCTTCTCCTGACCTTGATAATCCTGTTCTCCTTCCAGGGCGACATAATACTAGGCAATCCGCTCCACATACTCCTGATAGGGATACCTCTTGCGATACAGACCTTCTTCATATTCGGCTTGGCATACGGCTGGGCTCGCATCTGGAAACTGCCGCACGACATCGCGGCCCCCGCATGCATGATAGGGGCAAGCAATTTCTTCGAGCTTGCGGTCGCGGTCGCAATCTCCCTTTTCGGCCTGTCGTCGGGCGCCGCGCTGGCGACTGTCGTGGGCGTCTTAATGGAAGTGCCGATAATGCTGATGCTTGTTGGGATTGCCAATAGGACCGGGCACTGGTTCCCTTCATCTTAGTGGGCTGTCTGATATATTATATTGAAAACAGGACCTAAGCGAGAACCACTTATTCCGGCCCCCGGCCTAGAACCTCTTTGCCAGGCTCTTTTTGTGCCAGAAAACAGCCACCGCAAAAAACAAGACCGCGAAACCCAAAAGCGCGGCCAGGTCCAGCATCGGCGGGAAATAGCCGCTGCCCTCGATCGAATGGCGGGCCAAATCCGTGTAGTAGGTCAGGGGGGAAACGAGCGAGACGAGCTTGCTTGCGCCGGGCATCTGGCTGATTGGGATGAACACCCCGCTAATAAAAATCAGGGGGAATTTTATCAGGGATGACAGCATCATTATGTTGGAGGGCTTGTCGGTGGGCGGCGCGGACAGGACCAGCCCGAATGCGGAAAAGCAAAAAGAAGCCAGTATTGTGCCTATCACCAGGCTCAGGGTTATGAATCCAGTGCCCAGCAGGGCAACGCCCAGCAAAAACACGAAGGAGGTTATGAGGAGCCCGAACAAAAAGGAGGCCAGCACGTCCCCGAGGATGATCGCCCACAGGGATATCGGGGCCGAGACGAGCCTCTCGAGGGTTTTTGTGCCCGTCTCAGTGGGCGCTATCGCCGGGCCTATGGACGTCGACGTGAAAAAGATGGCCATGCCCAGCAAACCCGGAAACAGGAACT
>CAZTIX010000055.1:0-6005 GCA_964613935.1 uncultured archaeon | reverse complement strand
GGCCGAAGTCCCGGCTGAGGAATTCTATGTCCCAGGTGTCGGTGGAATAGAACGCCTTCTCGTCGTCCGTGTGCTGGCGCATCTGAAGCCGTTTGGGGTCTATCCCCATCTTCTCGAACAACTGCCATGACCTGCCGAGGGAATAGGCTATCAGCGGGACCTTGACGATTCCCCGGTCCAGCATCCCGCCGAGGGTCATCTCCTCGGGGTCCTTGCCCGCCTCCTGCAGCTCTTTCGACCACACCTTGACCTTCATGTTCTTGACTTCGTCCAGCTGCCCGTTGTCCTTGTCCTCGGGATCGGTGAAATACTGTATCTCGGCCTGGGTGAACTCCCTGAGGCGCAGCATGCCCTGTCTTGGGGATATCTCGTTCCGGAAAGAATGGCCTATCTGCAGGACGCCCAGCGGCAGCTTCTCCCTGCCCGCCGCGTAGAGCCTCTTGAAAAGCAGATAGGTGGTCTGAGCGGTCTCGGGGCGCAGGTAAGCCTTCACTTTCGACCTCCCCGGCCCGATGTAGGTGCCGAACATCAGATTGTAGTCATAGGGCTCTCCCAGGGCGCCGTGGCACTTGGGGCAGTCAATCTTGGCCTCTGCGATGTGCTTCTGCAGCTTGGATATGCCCATCCCGTCCGTCTGCACGTCCACATGCTCCGCGACCAGGTGGTCGGCCCTGTAGGGCTCGCCGCACTTCCGGCATTCCACCAGCACGTCGGAGAAGGATTCCACGTGCCCCGACGCCACCCAGGGGTCTTCAGGAGTCACGGTGGGCGAACTCACCTCGAAGCAGCCCTCCTCCACCACGTAATAAGTCCTTATCAGCTCCTCGATGTTCCTCTTGAGCAGGGACCCCATGGGACCGTAATCGTAGAACCCCTTGCTGCCGCCGTATATCTCGAAAGACGGCCAGACGAAACCCCTCCTCAGGGATATGTCCATCACCTTCTCTTTCACCATTTTCGCGATATTTTGAGCCTTGGTAATGAAAATCACTCGATGTCGTCCTCGACTACCGAGAGCGGAGGTATCAGCTTGTTGGGCCATATCTTCTTGCCCGGCATTATGGAAACGTTTATGCCCGTCTTGACGTTGTCACCCACGACGCACCCGAACTTCCTCCTGCCGCTGCTTTCGTTCTCTCCCTTGATGTTGAGCTTGACCTCGGCGTCGTCAAATCTCAAATTGGCCACGTTGGTCCCCGCCCCGAAATTGCAGTTCTCGCCGATTATGGAGTCGCCCACGTAGGACAAGTGCGGGACGTTGGTGTTGCTCATGATTATGCTGTTCTTCACCTCCACCGCGTTCCCGATGTGGACGTTGTCGCCCAGCGAAGTGAACGGCCGGATGAAGCAGTTGGGCCCGATTATACAATCCTTGCCTATGGCCACCGGCCCGATTATATAGGAGCCGGCCCTGACGACTGTGTTCTCGCCTATGCTGACGTTACCCTCGATGGTCGCGTTCGGATGCACTTCCCCGCCCATCTTCATTTCCGCCTTCTTGGTGTAGAACTCGTTGGCATCTAGCATGTCCCAAGGCTTGCCCACGTCCAGCCAGAATCCGCCGTAGACGAATCCGCGGCTAGCCCCCAGCTTGAGGCTGTCGGTTATCTCGTATTCCCCCCTGGATGATTTCTTGGTTTTCCCGATGAGCTCGAATATCCCCGGCTCGAGCGCGTAGATGCCGGCATTTATGTAGTTGCTCTTCGGCTTCTCCGGCTTCTCGTTTATGCTCAGGACGTTGCCGTCCGAATCCAGCTCGACGACTCCGAAATCCTCCGGCTTGCGCGACTGGGTGACCGTTATGACGTTGCTCTTCCCCTTGCGGTAAGCCGCCATCAGATTCTCGAAGAGCGACGCCTCCACCACGATGTCTCCGTTGACGCATATGAACGGCTCGTCCATGGCGTCCTCCGCCTGCCCGACCGCGTCCGCAGTGCCCTTCGGCTCGTCCTGCCGTATGTAGCTAACCTCCCTCCCCAGCTCCCCCTCTACTTTGTCGCCGTCGCTACCCACCAGCACGTGTATGTCGTCGATTCCGGCCTCCCGTAGCGCTTCTACGGTCCAGCGTATCATCGGCTTGCCGCCGACCGGAAGCAGAGGCTTGGGGCGGGTAAGCGTGAGGGGATGCATGCGGGTGCCTTCGCCCGCGGCGAGTATCAGCGCCGATTTTATCATGCTCTTACCACCAGGTCTTATTTAGAAGAAGCGGTTTATAAAACGGTTTTTAGGCTCCTAGCCCCAGAAATCCCTCATGACGTCTATTGCGTTCTCTCTCTTGGCCGGGAACGCGGCCACCTTCCCCCTCAGCTGGACGGTATCGTGCTTGCCCGGAACTATCTCGCGCTCGTAAGCCTTCTGCTTGTCGAGCCTCAGCCAGAACTCGCAATCGCCGGTGACGCGGCAATCAATCTCCGGCCCGCTCCCCAGTTGCGCATTATCTCTCAGAAACTCGGTCAACTTCCTTATCCGGCCCTGCTTGTTGAATTCCAGGTACAGCGAGATTATCTCGTTGCCGAATGAACCGGTGAGGCGCTCGGTATGGAATTCTCCGTCTTCGACCTTGAAGGGCACCAAGTTGAGGATGGCCTCTTTGACCCTGCGCGAATCCTCTGTTGCGTGGCAGAAGGCCTCAAGCCTGATACGATGAAAAAGCATTGGACGGAATTGGACGCTTAGAACCTCTTACCCACCTTCTTGCCCCACTGCCTGAAGGTGTCCTTGAGTCCCAGCCCCATGGCTATGGCGAGGCCTATGCTGACCCCCGCGACGACTATCTTGAACGAGTCGGTCAGCACGTCCACGTTCTCCTTTATCTGGAAGTGGGGCAGGGCCAGCACTATGGCGAAGAATATGACCATGGTCTGGACAATCCAGGCAACGCTGTCGCTGGCCAGCGAGGTCTTGCTCTCCTTTATGCGGTCCTGCATGAAGTCCCCGGCCAGCGCGCCGGCCATTATGATGAAGCCTCCCAGCACGAACTGGGGGTAGAGCTCCACCAGGGAGTTGGACGGTCCGTCGGGATTGTTGAACATCAGAACCAGGGCGTTCTCCCCCTGGCCGAGGGGCTTGGCCACCGCCTCGATGCCCGTTGACAAAAAGACTATGACCACGTATATCATGAATATGCCCGCGACCACCCTGGTCAGCTGCAGGCCTCCGAGCGCGTCGTGCAGGCCGTGCTTGGCCATGCGCTCCTCCACCCGGACGCTGTCAAGGCCGGCCTTTATCATCTTGTAGACGACGGCCCCTATCACCACGCCCACCACGGAGAACAGGATGAAGACCCCCAGCCCCCACATCATCTCCTTGAAGGCGAGGGTGTATTCGGACAGCTTGATGTACCAGATGGGGTTGCTTACGTTGCCGCCTATGAGGCCTCCCCCCGATATTCCGGCGAAGCCCTCTATCACCGAGTTCAGGACCACCGCCACGAAGAGCCACTTGATGTAAACGCCTATGCCCTTGGCGACCTTGCCCCAGAAGGCCAGGGATATTATGTCGCTGCTGGCTATCTGCTCCTTCAGCTCCCTCACGCTGAGTATCCTCTTGACTATGGCCGCTATGAGGGCTCCGATGAGGTAGCCCAGCAGTATGCCTATCAGGACGACCGCCACGAAGATGCCCACATCAACCAGCAGCCCGCCCAGGTTCCCAATCATGACGTTCGGATCGAATGCCATCTCAATCTATTTTCCTTATTACTAATGGAGATAACTATAAAAATGAGGCGATTGTGAAAAAGAGCCTTGCGCTCACGCCAGGAATTCCACCTCGTCTTCCTCCAGCTCGAACGGCTCGACCATCTTCCGGCCCGCCTCGTCGTTTTTCTCGAACACGCGCTCCACCAGCGGGAGATAGTCCGTTATCAGCCTCCTTCCGCTCTCGTGGACCACCGGCGACATCCTCTCGGCTATCGACTTTTCCTTCGCCCTCTTGCCGCGGGTGGCCCCCATCTTGCCTATCAGGGAGGGGAAGCGGTATTTGGTGAAGCCGAAGTTGGGCTTCTCCTTGGAGAAGCCGATTCCCACAGTCATGAGATCGTTCACATACCTGAGGAAGCCCCAGTACTGCCGGTTTATGATTCGCCCCAGGAATATGTCCGCCCTGGACAGCTGTCGGTAGGCTCTGGACCTCTCGGCTGCCGACGCGTATTCGCGCGGGACGTTCTCGTCCAGCCAGGCGATGAAGTTGCGCGGCTCTTCGTCGAGGTCCCACATGACCCTCCTGCACTTGGAATAATCCTTGCATTTGAATATCTTCTGCATGGCCTTGTAGACGTCAATCTGCCGGTCTCTCTTCTCCAGGAAGACGCTGCCCGTTTTGACCACTTCCTCCCCCTGGGCCAGGGCCTGCAGGTCGTTTATGGCCGACCTCAGGTCGCCCTCCGAGTTGTCAGCAAGCTTCTGAAGGACCTCGACGCTCTCGACCTTCACTCCCTCTTTTTCGAGTATCTGTCCCAGTCTCTTGACTATCTGGCCGGGCGAGACCCTCCGCAGCCGGGACTTCTCGCAATACCTCTTCACACCCTTCACCTTCTTGCTCTTGATGTCGTTGCAGGTCAGGATAACGGGATTCTCGCTAGCCTTAATCACCTTGGATAGTGCCTTCGAGGCGCCCCGGTCGGACCGCCCCGACAGCCCGTCTATCTCCTCGATTAGGATGGCCTTTCTCCTGCCGCTGAAGCTTTTTGTCTGGGAGCCCAGCCCGGCTATCTGCTCCACCAGCTGCCTGTTGCGCTTGTCCGAGGCGTTCATCTCCACTACGTCCCAGCCCTTTTCCCTGGACAGCGCGTAGGCCAGGGCGGTCTTGCCCACCCCGGCGTCTCCGTGGAGCAGCAGAGCCCGCTTCCTGGGCCTTCCACCCCCCCACTGGTCCGCCCATTTCCTGGCGTCCCTGATAGTGGAGGGATTGCCGACTATCTCGTCCAGGGCTTCGGGCCGGTATTTCTCGGACCAGGGGAGATTGCTATCAGTCCCCGCGGCTCCTCTTTTTCCGACTTCCTCTCCGCCCTTCTCTGAATCCTCTTCTATCCAGCCGGTCAAATCCATCATTCAATCAGGAGCTCTATGAGCTCATGGCCTTTCTTAAGTCCGTAGGCCCCGCCCTTGGCGGCCTCCTCGCCGAACGTTTTCACTCCGTCCGCCTCTATTCCCGGCCCCGCTATAGCGAAGGGAACCGGTCCGCAGGCGTGAGTCCTGACCGGCAGAGGAGTGTAATGGTCGGGCAGGAGGGCTACTCTGAGCCCGCCGCTAACACCGTCCGTCAGCCTTTTCAGGAGCCTTTTGTCGATGTTCTCTATTGCTTTCACCTTCTCCCCCACCAACCCCTCGTGGCCCGCCTCATCCGGGGCCTCCACGTGTATTATGGCTATGTCGCCGCCTGAGTTGAGCGCCTCGACGGCGGCGTCCGCCTTGCCCTCGAAGTTGGTGTCGAAGTAGGCGTTGGCGCCTTCAACCTGGGCGACGCGGAGCCCGGCCAGGGTCCCCAGGCCCTTTATCAGGTCTATGGCAGTGACGACCGTCCCCTCCAGTCCGAAGCGCTCTCCCATGGTCGGCATGTCCCTCTTCTTCTTGCCGGGTCCCCAGAACCAGAGCATGTTGGCATGGGGTCTGCCTTCCTCGCGCCTCTTTTTGTTGACCTCGCTCTTCTCGAAGATTTCCTGCGACTCGAGCATTATTCTGTTCAGCCGTTTAGCCATCTCCCCGGCCTTCCCCTCCCCTTTCATCAGCAGGTTTTTGAGCTCTTTGCCCGGATGGTCGTGGGGCGCCTTGCACTTCAGGTCGTAGGGATGGAGGTTGGCGCCTCGGAGCATTACGAGGTTCCTGTAGCTGACCCCGGGGTAGAACTCGATGCCGTCGCCGCCCAGCTCCCTGTTTGCGAGCTCTATGAGCTGCCTCGATTCCTCGTTGGTTATCTTGCCGGCACTGTAGTCTATTATCTTCCCATCCCGGACCGTTATGATGTTGGCGCGCAGGGCCAGGTCGCCCGGCTTGAGCTCCACACCC
>CAZTIX010000054.1:0-6038 GCA_964613935.1 uncultured archaeon | reverse complement strand
CGGCGGCATTGTCCACTATGAGGGCGTGCTCTATGCCCTCCTGCACCATCTCCCAGGCGGTCAGGCGCGCCCCCTGCGCGCGGGGCCGGGTCTCATCCACCCAGACGAAGATGTTCTTCCCATTCGCGTGGGCCACCCTCATGGGCGCCAGGGCGGTGCCGTAGTCCACGCACGCCAGCGCGCCGGCGTTGCAGTGGGTCAGTATGCGCGCACCCGCTTCGATGAGCGGCTCGCCCTCTTCGCCAATCTTCCTGCACCTCTCGGCGGAGGCGTCGGCGTAGTCGTCGGCGATGACCTGCGGCGGGTCGTCTCCCTTGTTGACTTTGAAGTACTTGATGGCGTCGAAGAGGTCGTAGGCCGTGGGCCTGGCCTCCGACAAGACGTCCTCGGCCCTGCTCGGCTCCCCGGCCAGCTCGCCCTGCGCCATGCCGTAGCAGGCCGCCGCGCCGATGGCGGGGGCCCCCCGCACCACCATGTCCCTTATTGCGCGCGCGGTCTCCTTGTAGCTCTCGGATTCGAATATCTCGAATCGGTGCGGCAGGAGCCGCTGGTCTATCATGTGGACACTCCCGCCCTCCATCCAGACCGAGCGGTAGTCTTTGCCTTGGATTTTCATCGCGACTTATTAGACCCTCTTCACTTTAATACCTTCCCGGTCTCCAGATACCACAGGTAAAGGTCCAGCTCCGCCAGATTCATGCCCGCCCTCTCCGCGATTTCGCCGAGTTTTCTCTCGATGTCCAGGTATGTCTTCCGCATCATTGACTTCGGCCTCTTCACAATCCCGCGCCGCTCCAGCAGGTCCACGATGTGGAAGTCGATTATGGCGACGTCCCCGTAGCCGATGTTGCGCAGGAAGTGGCTGGCCTCTTTTAGGCCCAGTCCCTTGATATTTTTAACCAGCCAGTCGCGCGCCTCTTTGCCGCGGGGGCCGTCCCTCCCCTGCTCGCGCAGCATGCGCACCAGCTCTTGACTCTTCTTGCGCGCAAGCATGACGTACTCGGTCTTGCTGTTGTAGAAGCGGCAGACCAGCTCGCGGATTTTCCTTTTCAGCTCCGGCTCGGGCAGAGTCATGAAACCTGTGTCAATCTCCTCCTGCGCGCGGACGCATCTCTCCGCGCTGCAGTTGGCGGTCATGAGGCAGAAGCAGAGTTCGGAGAATATGTCTTCAGCGCTCCCCCGCCCCAGCTCGCGGAACTCCCGAAGGCGCGCATCCACGGTCTTGCGCACCGGCCCCTTTCTCAATTCCCCGAGCTCCCTGAGCAGAGATTCCATCACTTCTGGGCTAAAAATTAACTTCCGAGTTGGCTATTTATTAACAACTTAACCTTAATATAGCTACAGGTACATTCAAAAGGTTTAGAATAAATGTGAGAATGAGGGCATAAAATGGCAAAAAAAGAAAGGGTTTCCACTGGCGTGAAAGGGCTGGACAAACAAATGAACGGAGGAATCCCAAAAGGCTCCATCATATTGGTTTCGGGAGCTCCGGGCACAGGAAAGACAATTCTGGGGATGCAATTTCTAGATAAAGGGATAAAGGATGGGAAAAAATGTGTTTATGTTATAATAGAGGAGCCGCCGGAAAAGATAATAAGTCAGGCGGAGCAATTCGGACTTTTCAAAAATCAACCTGTGATGATTTCGGCCAAAGACATAAAATATGACATTAGCATCAGCAAGAAGCCCGAAAGCATTATGGAAAAGACCAAACTTGTCCTAGAGAAATTGAAGAAGATTAAGCCGGACTTGGTAGTTATTGACTCCCTGAGCTCTCTTTCTATTGAAGACGGTATAGAGGGCCGTAAGGTAATTCGAAAGCTTTTTGAGGGCCTAAACCAGCTGGGGATAACTGCGATCACAACTAGCGAACTCGCTCAGGGCGGGCCCTATCTCAGCAGAGATACAATCTCTGAATTCCTGGCAGATGGAGTGCTACTTATGAACTATCTGGGCGTTGGCGATAAGAACTTCAGAAGTGTCAAGATAGTTAAGCTTAGAGAGACGGGCCATGAGGAGGGGGACATTTCCTTTGAAATTAAAAAGAAAGGAATCGCAGTTAAGCAAAAGGATAAATTTAAGATTTAGAAACCATAATGTTTAAGGATTTGCTAGAGTTGCTGGCTCATAAGCAATTTAAGCTAGAAGAGGGCTACATAACCTTATTTGGACAATATGGCCTTATGACGCCAGTGTTGACAGTAGTTGAGATACAAAAAATCCTAGAGGGTCTGGGTCAAGAAAATGCCCTCTACTATGGCGCTAAGAAATCTGGCATTGAATGGATACGAAAAATCTTCAAAAAATACCACATGAATAAAATTGACGAACAAGTAAAATGGGGAGAAAAAACATTCACATTGGCAGGAAACGGAAAAATGAGTGTTCTTGGTTGGGATTTGGAAGAAAAAACAATGACTTACCAGGTTCATGACAGCGCAATCTCCAGGATATATGGCAAGAGTAATCACGCTGTTGACCAGATTCCCAGGGGATGGTTTGCGGGAGCCACAAGCGTTTTTTTTCAGGAGGATATGGACGCTGTCGAAGTCAAATGTCTGGCAAAAGGGGACCCATATTGCGAGTTTGTCGCAAAGCCAAAGAAGAAATTCGATTTTAAAAAGCCCATAATAAGAAAACAATTAAAGAAGATTTAACTTAATTGCGTTCCCAATAATGGTCCCTTTTTAAAAAATTATTGAAGGTTTTTCTCAAACTGTCTGAGAAACCTTTCATGTCCACGCTTTCAATTTTCTCTTCCTGGACCCTTATGTCCTTTACGATAGCTAGGGCCTCGTCCTTAAACTCCTTCTCCAATGGCTTAAGTTTGGCTAAAATCTCGCCATTTTTCATATCTTTCAGCAAGCCTCTCCTCAAACCCCTGGAGATTATCGGGCTGGAATAATCCTTCTCCTCTATTTCCTTTGGATATGTGTTTAGCATATTTCCTATATGTGAAACCCTTTGTGCCAAATTAAAGATTACCCTCATGGCCCGCAACTCCTTCAAATCAAATTCTGGGGAGCACATCAAATCCATATCGCAGTGCAGTATCACCATACAACCGTGCGGCGGATATATCTTTTCTTCTATGGGATTGTCCAACCGGTAAGAATTTACCAGGTAGCTGTATTCCATTGAGGACATCACCTGTCCTAAATCAAAATAGAAGACTTTTTTTAATTCTTTAAAACGAGGATACTTCCTTATTGAGCGTATGGATCTGTCCCAAATTTTTTTCCCGATTTTGGAGTACTCGTTTGCATAAGAATTTCCGCCTTCCCAAGGGATTTTGACAAATTCAGTTAGTGCCTCCCAATTCCTTAATTCAAAGTTATCTGCTAAATCGTCCACCAAAACGTCAAAAATGGTCAGTCTTGTCTTGTCTAGTGACAAGGTTTCTTTAAATGTTAAATCAATACAGGGGAGATAAACTCTCGAGTAGATGTTGTGTAACCACTCGAACAAAAAGGTCCCATTTCTTTGCCCCACTTGGTCGTATAACTTTATATCCTCGAGAAGTTCTTTGGGTTTGGTTCTTTGTCCACTTGGCCCCTGTTCCTTTTTCTTCATTAAGTAATTTTACTATTTAATAAAAAAAAGAGCACTTGACGAACCATAAGTCAAAATCTGTTTTTTAGAACATCGCCGTTAATTAGACTCTGCCATGCCGGAAGTGGACAATCTCAAGGGGCTCGTGAAGGAGAAGTTCGCCTGCGTGCAGACCGCGCCCTCGATAAGGACGGCCCTGGGCGAGGCATTCGGCATGCGGCCCGGGGAGCTGGTCGGCGGGCGGGTGGTAGCGGCCCTGCACCTGCTCGGCTTCAAGCGCGTCTTCGAGACGGACTTCGGCGCCGAGGTCAGGGTCATGGAGGAGACCGCGGAGCTGAAGCACAGGATAGACAAAGAAGAGAACCTCCCCATGATGACCTCCTGCTGCCCGTCGTGGGTGGGAATCTGCGTCAAGAGGTATCCGGAGATAGTGGAGCACCTCTCCACCTGCATGTCGCCCATGGAGATGGTCAGCTCGCTGGCCAAGAACTATCTGGTCTACGAGCGCAAGTTCGGAGACATAAGCATCAGCGCGGTCATGCCCTGCTTCGCCAAGAAGATGGAGTCTCAGAGGGGTCAGACCGACGGCGTCATAACCGCCATGGAGCTGGCCGGCTGGATGAAGGAGGAGGGCATCAATTTGCCGGACCTGAAGAACGGCTTCTACGACGCCCCCTTCGGCATGACCTCCTCCGCCGGCACCATATACGCCTCTACCGGCGGGGTGACCGAGGCCACCCTGAGGACCTTCGCC
Organism: uncultured archaeon; assembly: GCA_964613935.1. GTDB lineage: Archaea > Altiarchaeota > Altiarchaeia > JAFGQM01 > JAFGQM01 > CAZQBY01. Next base: position 1,732 of record CAZTIX010000054.1, on the reverse strand, counting down.
GCGCTGTACGGAGACTCCTGCGATTCCAGAGGCCACCTGTATGAGGAGAGGATACTGGGGGACGGCATGAGGGCCAAGATACTCAAGTGCGGGGAATACAAGGTCAAGGTGGCAATGGTGGAGGGGCCGAACGCCATCCACGATTTCTGCGCGGGCGTCAAGGAAGGCCGCTACAGCGACTACCACCTGGTCGAGATGATGTTCTGCCACGGCGGCTGCGTCGGCGGGCCGGGCATGCCGAACGCCGGCGACGACTCCTACATAACCAAAAGGATACAGGCCCTGAGGAACTACGATGAAGAGGCGGTCCTGACCTCGTCCCACGAGAACCCCCTGGTGCAGGAGCTGTACGGAAACTACATAGGAAAGCCCTTCAGCAAGCAGTCCAAGGAGATACTGCACGTGAAAGATTTTAACGTGATGTTCGGCTAATTAAGCGATGATAAGCAAGGACGAGAACCTGGGAGAGCACCTGACCGCCGCGCTGCGCGGGAGCGTCAACCTCTACTCATACCTCCTGGTCGGTTTCCTGGTCCCGTTCACCATCGGCCACCCCCAGCTCCTGGTGGGCGCGCTGGTCAACGCCACCCTGGTCCTGGGCGCCGTGGAGCTCGGGTCCGCGAGAAAAATCGTGCCGCTGCTCTTCGCGCCGAGCCTGGGCGTGCTAGCGCGCGGCTTGATATTCGGCCCCTTCACGCCTTTCCTGGCCGTCATGCTGCCGTTCATCTGGTTGGGCAACGCGATTCTGGTCTTCGGCGTGCGGGAGTTCTACAGGAAACGCAAGGTCAACTACGGCATAACGCTGGGCGTTTTCTCCGCGGCCAAGGCAGGGTTCCTGTTCTCGGTGGCGTTCGTGCTCGTATCGGCAACCATACTGCCCCCGGTCTTCCTGGCCGCCATGGGCAGCATACAGCTGATAACTGCTCTGGTCGGTGGAATCGCGGCGTTCGGGCTGCACAAGTCCGGAATCACCCGACTGCTGGATTTTTGAGTGTTAAAACTTCCTTATATATAGGGGTTGCCGCTAATTAAGGCGAGTAATATCCGATTCCTGCTAAATAAAATGGATAAATACAAATGCACGGTATGCGGCTACGTGTACGACCCGGAGAAGGGGGACCCGGATTCAGGGATAGAGCCGGGAACTGCGTTCGACGACTTGCCCGACGACTGGGTTTGCCCTCTTTGCGGGGTAGGCAAAGACAAGTTCGAAAAGGTCTGAGGTGGTAAAATGGCAATAAGCAAGAGACTCAAGGAGGCTATAGACGAGCAGATAAAGAGCGAGCTGTACTCGGCCAATCTGTATGTGGCTATGGCCGTGCATTTCGACAGCAGGAGCCTGGACGGCTTCGCAAGGTGGTTCTACACGCAGGCCAAAGAGGAAGAGTTCCACGCCATGAAATTCGTCCGGTACCTCCTGGACGCGGGCGAGAAGCCGGCCATCAAGGGCATACCGGAGCCGAAGAACGATTATAAGTCGGCGAAGGAGTTGTTAGAATACGCGCTGGAGCACGAGAAGACGATCTTGAACCTCCGCGGCAGGAAGAAGATTCCGTCGATGTCCTCGAGCATCCGCCGGGCGCTCCAGGCGAGCCGTGAAAGATCGCACGTGCCGCCGCGAACGGCCGAGCAAGGGCAGACGATGACGTTCCGCAGCGTATCGCCGCACGCACCGAGCCCGGTCAGCCCCAACGCCGCCATTGCTTGCTGGACCTTCGGCACGCTCTCAGGC
>CAZTIX010000053.1:0-6088 GCA_964613935.1 uncultured archaeon | reverse complement strand
CGGGTTCCACCGCTATGTAGTTGAATTTCGGGCCAGAAAAAGGGTTTCAACGCAGTTCTCAGCTTCCGTCCAAAGGCCGGGGAGATTGCGCACAGCGCCCATCGCCCCACCAAAATCCGATACGTCTCGGCGATGCCGGACATGAAAACCCGTCGCGGGGATTGATTCCGTTCGGTTGCGGGATATTCCGTGTGCCGGCTCCGGGCCTAGTCGCTCGAAGGATTCGCCTTATTTTCTTTTCAGTGTTTCTAAATCCCGCATGGAAGCGCTCGTCTGGATACTGCTGGTGACCTTCCTGGACGGCTTGGTCGCCTTCGCCGGCGCGTTCACCCTCGCCCTGAAGGACAAGACCCTCAGGCGGGTGCTCTTCGTGCTAATCGCGTTCTCGGCCGGGGCCATGGTGGGGGGGAGCCTGCTCCACCTGCTGCCGGAGTCCTTCGAGGGCCTGGGCGACGTGGACCTGGCCATGCTGATATTCATAGCGGGCTTCTCGCTATTCTTCATAATCGAGCGTTTCCTCCACTGGCACCACTGCCACGAGGAGGGGGTATGCAAGGTCCACACATACAGCTACATGGTGCTGCTGGGGGACGCAATACACAACTTCATAGACGGGCTGGTTATAGCGGCGTCCTTTCTCACCGACTTCCGGCTGGGGCTGGTCAGCTCCGTCCTGATTCTCGGCCACGAGATTCCCCAGGAGATAGGAGATTTCGCGGTCGTCCTGCACGGAGGGATGAAGAAGACCAAGGCCCTCCTCTACAACTTCCTGGCCCAGCTGACCGCGGTGCTGGGCGGCCTGGCCGGCTTCCTCTGGTTCAACGACCAGCTCAAGGCCCTCATGCTGCCCTTCGCCGCGGGGGGTTTCATGTACATCGCCGCCTCCGACCTCATACCGGAGCTCCACAAGGAGCCCAAACTGGGCAAGGCGGTCCTTGCATTTTGCTTCTTCCTTCTGGGGGTGCTGGTAATGCTGGCCATAAAGAGCCTGTCCCGCGGTCTTCTGGCGGACTGACGTGCGATTCCCGATTGCGGGCGGAGGGGGTTGGAGATTAAAAGCTTTTTAAATCTCGACCGTCAAATAATGCGCGCAATCGCGAACTTGAGAAAAATTGCCGCAAACGACATCCTCGGATGCTCTTGCGCAATTCTCTGAAAGGCGCGATTGCGCCTCATTCTGTCGAGCCCCCTGCGCGCGATGTTTGACGTTTCATGATGAGATTCTCAGATTTAGGCATAGACAAGGAGTTCCTGGAGACGGCCGACGAGCTGGGCTTCGAGGAGCTCACCGAGATACAGGAGGAGTGCATGCCCCTTCTGCTGGAAGGCAAGGACGTGGTGGGCCAGGCCGAGACCGGCTCCGGCAAGACTCTGGCCTTCGTGCTTCCCATAATGAACGAGGTCTATCCCGACGACGGCCTCCAGGTGCTGGCGCTCACTCCCACCAGGGAGCTGTGCATCCAGGTGGCGGACGTCTTCGGCGACTTCGGCGACCAGCTCGACATACAGACCACAAGAATATACGGCGGAGTGAGCATAAAGCCTCAGATAAGGGACCTGAAGACGGCCAATGTGGTGGTCGGGACGCCCGGCCGCATACTGGATCACATAGGCAGGAAGACCATAGACTTCTACGACCTGAAATTCCTCGTCCTTGACGAGGCGGACCGCATGTTCGACATGGGGTTCATAGACGACGTGGAGGAGATTATAGGCCACACCCCCAGCGACATCCAGGCGGCCATGTTCAGCGCCACGATATCGGAGGGCGTCTACAAGATACTGGAGAGGCACATGAGGGACCCGGAGCTGGTAAGGACGAAATCCCAGGTGGACCCCTCGAAGCTCAGGCAGAGCTGCTACGACATTCACAAGAACAACGACAAGTTCTCGGTCTTGGTCCATCTACTGAAGCACGAGACGCCCGGTCTGGCCCTGGTGTTCTGCGCCACCCGCACCGAGTCGGACTTCGTGGCCAGGAACCTGCGCAACCAGGGCATGAACGCCTCGGCCATCCACGGAGGGATGAGCCAGAACAAGCGCCTTGAATCGCTGGACCGGCTTAAGAAGGAGAAGATAGACATCCTGGTGGCCACCGACGTGGCCGCGAGGGGGCTGGACATAAAGAACGTCACCCACGTCTACAACTACGACGTGCCCGGCAGCGCCAAGGAGTACCTGCACCGCATAGGAAGGACCGCCCGGGCCGGAGAGGACGGGGAGGCGGTCACGCTTCTGACGCCGAGAGACCACGACAACTATCGCAACATAAACCACGATTACGGCGGCAACATAGAGATGAAAGAGCTGCCCCGCTTCAAGAAGGTCCAGCTCCTGAGGCGCAGCCGCAACGAGAAAGGAAAGAGGGGCAGGGGGTCGCGCCGATACGACCGCCGCGGCAAGAGCCGCAAGGGCCGGTCCGGCGGAAGACGCAAGAGGAGATAGCAAGAGCCCGCCAGTAAGCGTTCTGCCAGTCGCCCGCGTGAAACCTTCGAGTTCTTCGATTTTTATACTATTAATACAATATTAATACTGAATTAATATGACCCAGGCAATTGTGGACATAACGGAAGAAGCCAACAACATACTGAACATAGTCAAGGCCAGACACTCCCTTAGAAATAAGTCCGAAGCGATAAACGAGGTCGCGCTGAGATACGGCGCAGAAATCCTGGAGCCCGAACTGAGGCCAGAGTTTATTGCGCGCATGCGAGCGAGAGCAAACGAGCCGACCGAACGCTTCGAGTCCATAAAGGAATTCGAGAAGTACTTCGACTTATGAAATGTATTCTATCGAGCTAAGGGAGACCGTCAAGAAGAAGTTCAAGTTCCTTGAGAGGAAAGACAAGGCGACACTCCGCAGGATAACGAAAAAACTGAAAGAGGTCATTGAGAATCCGCACCGGGAGAAGCCCCTAAGGAGACCCATGCAGAACATGCGGAGGGTTCACATCGGGTCTTTCGTGCTGGTTTATTCGGTGGACGAGGTGTCTAAAACCATGACTGTCGAGGATTTCGACCACAATGACAGGATTTACAAATAAGGCATAGGCTACCGGCACGAGCTAACGCATAGGAGTAGGAAGTGCTCCCGCCGGGATGTCGAGGAGATGAGTCGCTCAGCATAAGCTCCTTGGCATAAGGCGGGAGCGCGAGGTTCACGTAAAGTGAACCTGCGCACAGGCTCACCGCAGGTGAGCCTCGTGCACGAGTTAACGCATAGGAGTAGGAAGTGCTCCCGCCGGGAAAATCGAACCCCCGTGTCTTGGGTCTAGAGTCCTGAGTCTTGTCTTAGCGAGGCCCAGCACCCTGTCCTGAGTCCCGAGGTTCATCGGAGATGAACCTGGGCGCAAAGGACCTCTGGTCCTTGCGCGTAGCTGCCGGTTGGGCAGCTCACGCGCAGGTTCCTGTTGAGAACCTCGCGCGGCAGTCTTGTTTGTTTCGAGTAATTAGGGGTTTAGGGACAAAATAATTTTTATAGACGAACGTAATAAACATAACAAACGTAAATATGTGAGAGAAAATGGTAAGCTTGACATTGTCGGTAACGCCGGAACTGAAAAAGGAGATGGATGAATTCCCCGAGATGAACTGGTCAGAGATATCCAGGCAGGCCATCAGGAGGAGGATATCTTTGTTGAAGAAGATGGATGAGATGTTCGCAAACAGTGAGATGACGGAGGAGGATGCCATAGAATTGGGCAGAAAGGTCAACAAAGCAATTGCCAAGAGAAGCGCATGATGAAACTCGCCATAGATGCGAATGCTATATTCTCCGCCACCATAAGCGATGGTTTGACTAGAAGATTATTGCTGCTGAAGAAATTTGAATTATTTGCGCCCGAGTTCCTATTTGAAGAACTAAACAAGTATGCGGACCATATAGCCAAGAAATCAAATAATTCGGTCGGGGAAGTTAAGGCAATCATCAAAGAGTTATTTGAAGTTGCAGAAATCAGAGTTTTCGCAACTCCCGAACTGAGCGAATTTGTGGGGAAGTCTAAAGATATATGTCCCGATCCAAACGATGAAGATTACTTTGCTCTGGCTCTGAAACTGGATTGTGCAATATGGTCAAATGACAAAGAGCTTAAATGCCATGAATCTGTTAGAGTTTACACTACAAAAGAATTAGCTGAAGAATTTGGATTGATTTAGAATCCCTCCGGTCGCGATAGAAAACCAGAGACCCGAGACTGAAGACCGGAGACCTTCACCGAAGGTGAGAGTGCTCCCGCCGGGATTTGAACCCGGGTCCTCGGCTTTCTTCGAGTCTAGCTCCCCGTTCTTTGGGGGTAGAGCACCTTTCTTTTGAAGAAAGGGGCCTCGAAAGGCCGAGATGATTAGCCGTGCTACACCACAGGAGCAAACTTATGTGATTGTGCGGGAATTTAGACGGAAGGGATATAAAAGGTTATTTTATTAGCGTCGAACTGAAAAATTACTCCGATCCTCAAATGGCCGTTCTTAGATGCATCTCGTGCGGACAGGAGTACCCGCTGGACAAAATACGCTACAGGTGCGAGTGCGGCGCGCTGCTGGAGGTCGTGCACGACCTGGCGGAGCTAGAGGTATCCAGGGAGCTCTTCGACTCGCGCCTCGGCTCCCTCAAATGGCCCTACAACAGTGGAGTGTGGCGCTACCGCGAGCTCATCATGCCCGTCGAGGACCGGCACATAGTCTCCCGCCCGGAGGGCAACACCAACCTCTACTCATCAGCCAAGATATCAGATTACGTGAACCACCAGAACCTCTGCCTAAAGCACGAGGGCGAGAATCCCACCGGCTCCTTCAAGGACAGGGGCATGACCGGCGGAATGACCGCCGGCAAGATGCTGGGGGCCAAGGTGGTCGCGTGCGCCTCGACCGGCAACACCTCGGCAAGCATGGCCGCTTATGCCGCGATGGCCGGTATGCGCGCAGTCGTTTTCATACCGGAGGGCAAGATAGCGTTCGGAAAGCTGGCGCAGGCCATAGCCTACGGCGCGCGCGTCATACAAATCGAGGGCGACTTCGACGACGCCATGGCCCTGGTGCAGGAGGCCTCGCAGGAGCTGGACATGTACCTGCTAAATTCGGTAAACCCCTTCAGGATAGAGGGGCAGAAGGCAATCGGCATGGAGGCGGTCCAGCAGATGGGCTGGAAGGTGCCGGACTGGTTCGTGCTGCCCGGCGGAAACCTGGGCAACTCCACGGCCCTGGGCAAGGCCATGTCGGAGCTGAAGGAGCTGGGCCTGATAGACAAAATCCCGCAAATAGCGGTGATACAGGCGGAGGGCGCGAATCCGTTCTACGAGTACTTCAAGAGCGGCTTCAAGGGCTTCCGCTCCATGAAGGCGGACACGCTCGCCACGGCCATAAAGATAGGCAATCCGGTCAGCTGGCAGAAGCTGGAGAGGGTCATGAAACTGTGCAAGGGGACGGTGGACCAGGTCAGTGAACAAGAAATCGTCGACGCGAAGGCGATGGTTGACGCCTCGGGAATAGGCGCCGAGCCCGCGTCGTGCGCCACTGTGGCGGGAGTCAAGAGGCTCGTGGAGAAGGGAGTGATAAGGGAGGGCGAGTCGGTCTGCGGCATACTCACCGGCAACCTGCTGAAAGACCCGGACGTCGTCATCAAGTATCACCAGGAGAAGCTGGAGGGCGTGAAGTCGAACTTCGCCAACAGGACGATAAAGATAAAGCCCGCCCTGGAAGAGGTTAAGAAGGTCTTATGAAATACGCCATACTCATCGGGGACGGCATGGCGGACTATCCGCTGGACGAGCTGGGGGGCAGGACGCCGCTGCAGGCCGCTGAGAAGCCAAACATGGACGCCTTGGCGGAGAAGGGCCGCAACGGCCTTCTGGAGACGGTTCCCGAGGGCTACGAGCCGGGCAGCGATGTCGCCAACTTGTCCATCATGGGCTACGACCCGGAGATTTATTATCCGGGGGGCCGGGGGCTGGTGGAGGCCGCGGCCATGGGTGTGGAGCTCAAGCCGGGCGACCTGGCCCTGCGCGCCAACATCATAACGGTGGAGGAGGGGAAGATAAAGGACTACAGCGCCGGCAGGATAACCAACGAGGAGGCGAGGGAGCTCATAGAG
>CAZTIX010000052.1:0-6090 GCA_964613935.1 uncultured archaeon | reverse complement strand
CTGGGCGGCCCGGTTCGGCAACCGGCTGGCCGGCAAGTTCTCCAGGCACGAGATAAAGGGGGTGGGCTACCACCTCCTGAAGCAGAGCCTCTACAAGGTCAAGGGCAGGCGCTACATCGAGATAACCATGCCCCCCTCCTCTCAGATAGAGAACATCCACGGCAAGAAGCCCGTGGGCAGGGAGCTCAAGAAGAGCATAGGGGGCAAGAAGTTCGTCCTCCCCTCCGACCTGCCCGTCGAGATTCTGGAGGCCAGGATAAAGAGGCGACTGATAAACGACTGGAGGGTGGGCGACGCCGCGGTGAAGCTGGACTCCGCCGGCAAGGTCGCCAAGCTGGCCCTCTCGGCCAAGAAGACCCTCATAAGCGGCATAATACCCAAGGGCAAAGTGCTGTTCTCCTTCCGTCCTGAGAGCGTGCCCTTCGAGCTCGGCTACGGCGATATGGTAAGCATAGTGGTCAAGGGCCTGGCGATAAAGGGCGTCGAGGTTCTCAACGTCAGCGACGGGGTGATATCGGTGATTCTCGACCCCGACGACGCCAAGAAGCTGGCCCGGAAGGTCAGCGGGGGGTCGAGGCCGTCGGTGGTGGTCTTCCCCCACGCCAAGGAGTCGGAGAAGCCCGTCGCCAACGACAAGCTGGAGGAGCTGAGGGAGTGAGGCCGCTTCTGCCCGGACGGCGCGCAGGCCGAAAAGTTTATCTGGCCCGGTCCGCAAACCTATCGCAATGGACAAGAGCGACGCAGTGGAATTTGCCAATGAGACCGGCACCTGCTACCTGGCGACCGTGGACGGAGGCCGCCCCCGGGTAAGGGCGTTCAGGCTGTGGTTCGCCGACGAGACCGGATTCTATTTCGACACGGCCGACTACAAGGCCGTCTGCAAGCAGCTGAAGAGGAACCCCAACGCGGAGGCCTGCTTCTACTCGCCCTCCGAGCACCGCATGCTTCGCGTCTCGGGAAGGGCCGAATTCGTGCAGGACGCGGACTTGAGGAAAAAACTGTTCGAAGGAAAGGAGGACAACCCCAGGACGGTTATTTTTAGGATAGCGTCAGGAACGGCTCTCTTCTGGTGGCGGGGCGAATCCGGCAAGTCGCAGAGGGAGAGCATAGAGTTTTAGGCATCAGTAGCGCGGACCCCCCGTCGCAAAGCTGCCAATCGCGGTTTACGCTTTGCGGCACGCTTCATCTACAAGCACCGCCAAGCGGTGAAGCGAAGGGGCCGTCGAGCATACGCTAAGCCTTGGTAAGACGGACCCGCCGGGATGGCAAGGAGTTCCTCGCTTAGCGACCCTCCTTGGCATAAGGCGGGACCGTCGAGCATGCGCTAGGCATTAGTGAGACGGACCCGCCGGGATTCGAACCCGGGTCACGGGATCTCTCCAGTCTTCAGTCCTGAGTTTTCAGTCCTGAATGCCTAGCACCCCTTTTTGGGGGTGAAGCACCTTTTTTCGAAAAAGGGGCTCCCGAAGTCCCGTAGTATGTCCTGGCTAACCCACGGGCCCAGTGCCGTCTTCGGTCTTCGGCTCACGGTCCCCTGTTTTTCCGAAAGACCGACTTTTATTAGAGCTACTATTAAATTAAATCGAAATGGACGGCGAAAACGACGACTTCGACGACGCGCCAGTTTTGGAGGGCTTCGGGATGGGAATGCCGGACTTCGAGATGCCCGATTTCAATTCCCTAGGGCGCACGATGAAGATGCTCTCCTGGCTGCCGGCCATAATCTCCGGGGTGACGGTCTTCTTCCTGGTCTTCTTCGGCCAGACAGTCTATCACGGACTCACCGACGGCTCCCACTACGTTCTGAAGTCCGAGCTTATGGTCTGGTTCCTCATAGCGTTTGTAGCCTCTCTGATAACCGCCGCCCTGGTCAAGCTCGCGGCCGGCAGGAAGGTGAAGGGAGGACTCCACTCCGGCGTCTGAAGATGATATATGTCGAGGAATCCAGGTGCCCCCGCGACCGGACCTGCCCCATGCTGCTGCACTGCCCGTCCGGGGCCATATCCCAAAAGGGCTTCAACGCCCCCCGAGTGGACAACTCCAAGTGCGAGGAGTGCTTCTACTGCGTCAACAACTGCCCCCACGGAGCCTTCCGGAAGCTGTAATCCAGCTATAACACAATTTTTCTGCCCAAAGCGTCAATCATACCGTGGACTGCAGACATGCGGTCCCCCCCTGCTGTCGCGACCGACCAACTCAGTTGGGAATTTCATTTTTATTCATAATATCGGTAATATCTATAATATGAGCAATATGAACGACCTCTATGTCTCTAAAATAACCAAGGCAGGGCAGGTTTCCATACCGAAGGAGCTCAGAGAGGAGATGGGCCTGAAGGAGGCGGCTTACGTGGCCATGGAGCCTAAAAAGGGCATAATCATAATGAGGAAGGTCCGTTCCCTGGAAGACGAGCTCAGCCATTTCGAGAAGGAGGCCAAGAGCAGGGGGATAGCAAAAAAGGATGTTCAGAAAGCAATCGACGAGGTCCGCCCAGGATTGGTCAAGGAACTGTACGGCATATGATGGGCATATATTTCCTGGACAGCAACGTCATAATCTCGGGGCTCCTTTGGAAGGGGAAAGAGCGGAGGATACTGGAACTTGCGGAGTCGGGAAGGATTGAGTTGTTGACTTCCGAATATGTCCTGAAGGAGGTGGAAAGGGTCTTGGGCGACAAGTTTGATTTCTCGGCCCGGGACGTCTCAGGAATGATTGAGACAGTTTCCCGCCTGTGCTCGGTAACGACGCTCCGCTCCGGTGACCTGGGCATAAGCTGGGGTTTAACGGACAAGAAAGATGCCCCGATAGTCGCAGCGGCTATAGCCTCCGCCTCTGTTCTGGTGACCGGCGACAAGCGGCTCGCCCTCGAGGCGAAGAAGCACGTGAGGGTTATGACCCCTGCAGAGCTCTTAAGGGATTTTTCTGCCTAGAGCGTCAATCAAAGCGTGGACTGCCGATGCGCGGTCCTCCTCCTGCTGCCGTTCCTCGCCCTGGCCAGCGCGGCCCCTCTCCAGCTGGACGGCGGGCTGCACCAGAACCTGCTGGAGGTTACACTACATAATCGCGAGGACTACGAAGTCTTCTTCGACCTGGGATTCCAGCTCAGGAAGAAGACCGGGGACTGGAGACTCGTAGACCGCCTTGACTGCGGCGGCAACTCCTCCGTTCCGGGTCTCGGGTCCCGGGTCTTGAACTGCAGTTACGCTACCCCTGCGGAGCCGGGCGAGTACAAGATATATGCGCGCGCGGACATAGTGAACGGCACCTACACCTATAAGGAATTCTTCTTCGGCGTCGGCGAGGGCGGCTTCGAGGAGCCCGAGCCGGAGAGCGACGTCGTCTTGGATTTCATCTCGGCGCCCGGGAAGTCAAGACAGTGAGGAGTTCTACGTGGTCGTGAACGTCACGGCCCGCAGGGATGCCCGCCTGGAGGTATACTCTTACGTGTATGAGGGCAAGAGGTGCCTCTCCTTCCACGGCTGGACCGGCAACTCCCAGACCCTCGAGCTGGCCGCCGGCGAGAGCGGAGTCGTGAATCTGTCCAATGTCGTGGACCACAAGACTCTGAACGGGACCTACCGCCTTAAGGTGCGCGCGAGGGGCGAGAGAGACTACGACCTGGTGGGCTCGTTGGAGGTGGAGCAGGTCGGGGCAGACCTTCTCAAGGAGCTGCCGAGAGAAGGTAGAGGCCCGCAAAGCCCGGGCCCCCAAACCCACGAGCTCCTGCCGCTGCTTGCCCTGGCGCCCCTGTCTGTCTTGGCGGCGAAGAGATTGCTGAGGGGCCGCCTGGGAGAGCGCGGCCCGCCGATAGCGCCCTAACCGCCGTCACGAGGGCAAAAGCGAAGCGCGGCAGCCCGCCGAAAAAGGGGCTTTTTAACGCTCGCTTCCTTAACTAATCGACATGACCTTCTACCAGAAGGGCGCCAACTTCGAGCGGGCCCTGGTGAGAGAGTTCTGGGACAGCGGGTTCGCCGCCCTGCGGGCGGCCGGCAGCGGCTCGGCCCCCTTCCCCATTCCCGACATAATCGCCATGAGGGGCGACCGGATCATAATTCTGGAGTGCAAGACCACCAAGAAAGACTCCTTCCGACTGGGCAAGACGGACGTGGAGAAGCTGGAGAACTTCCGCTCCCGGGCGGACTGCGAGGCCTACATAGCGGTCAAGTTCGACCGGGAGAAGCCCAAGTTCTTCCCCCTCGACCTCCTGTCGGGCAGGAGGATATCCAAGAGGGACACCTCCATAAGCTTCCAGACCCTGCTGGGGGCGCAGAAAACATTATAGCCGCCCCAGGGAACTGTCCTTGTTTCGCGACCAGGACCACTTGACCTTTGCCCCTCTCCCGCCTTTGCCTTTGGAAGAGCGCTCTTCTTCCTCATCTTCCTCCTCGCCTTCCCCGTCGCCCCAGTCCCCCCTCTTCTTCAGCATGACCAGGACGAAGAGCGCCAGGAGCAGGACCGCTATGGCCGACAGGTAGAGAGTGTAATCAGTCCGCACCTCCTCTATGGCGGACTCTTCCTCCTCTCCGTCGGGCTGGTCCGCGGAGGCAAGCACCAGGGCCTCCGCGACCAGGGCGCGGGCGGTCTGGTACTCTCCGTCGGAGAAGGCCTGGGAGGCTTGGTTGTACTTGTCCACCGCTTCATTGACTCCCGAGCCCTTGACTATTTCATAGGCGTCGTCCAGCCGGCCCCGCGTCTCCACCCGCTCGAATCGCGTCTCCAGGTTGGAGAGGGTCGTGCCCGTGTAGCTTGCCTCGTCCCCGTAATAATCTCTTATTGCCGGCTCTATCCCCTCCACGCTCTCCTTTAGTATCCTGGCGTCGCCGGGATTTATCGCCGCCATGTAGGGCTCCTGGATGTCGGACGCCAGGTCGTTGTACTCCTCTATGAAACCCAGCCAGAGGGCGGTGAAGTTGCCGGCCGCTTCGAGGGTGTTGTTGAGCCCTTCCTTGTAGTTTATCAGCTCGATGCAGTCGGGCGAGTCGGCGAATTCGGCGGAGGCGTTGCTCAGGCTGGCCACCATGCCCGACAGCTCCACAGCACTCCTGCCCACATTCTCCAGGCCCTCCTTGTAGTTCACGAAAGCGGGGGCGTCTATGTACCCGTCCTCTTTGGCCTTGGCGAGCCGGCTCTCGTAGTTCTGGAGCGTGGCGTTCATGCCGGCCAGCTGGATGGCGAAGTTGCGGTCGGACAGGGGAGTGGAGAACAGCGCCCCGTTGTCCACCGCGTATTGGGTGTGGATGAGGTCTTCCAGAAGGCCGCTGTCCGGCTGCAGCACCTCTCCGCTCACGCCCACCGCCACTAAAAGGTTGCGTCGGTTGCCGAAGTAGAGGAACTCGCAGGCCCAGTAGGAGCCCTCGCAGGTCAGCGGCCCTCTCACCTGGACGGTCTCTCCTTCCAGAGAGTACTGGTTGCAGGTCAGGCCGGCCTCCTCCTGGCTCACCTGGGCCGCGGCGAGAGGAACCAGCGACGCCACCAGAAGCAGGGCGAGGGCATTTTTCATTTTGAACATATAATTAAGGCTTCTGGTTAAAAAAGATGGGCGTGCGGGTCGTTCTTGTGGAGCCGAGGAAGGAGGGGAACGTGGGGGCGGCGGCGCGCGCCATGAGAAATTTCGGGTTCGACGAGCTCTTTTTGGTGAGACCGTGCGAGCTGGGCGGGGTCGCCAGGGCGTTCGCCAGCCACGGGCTGGCCGTGCTGGAGGGGGCCAGGACAGTTTCCAGTTTCCGGTCCGCGGTCCGCGGCTGCCAGCACATAGTGGGGACCACCGCCAAGAAGGGGGGCCAGAGGACCCCCAAGCGCAAGGCCCCCCTGACTCCGGAGCAGCTCTCGGAGACTCTTCCTCCCGGGAAGGTGGCCCTGGTTTTCGGCTCCGAGGCCTGCGGCCTGCCCAACGAGCTGCTGGAGAAGACGGATTTCGTCGTCCGCATACCCTCAAACCCCGGCTATCCGGTCCTCAACCTGGCCCAGAGCGTCTGCGTGGTCCTGTACGAGCTGGCCAAAAAGCGGTTCGAGAAGACGGTGAAGGCGAAGGCCCTGCCGCGCGAGCTGCGGGCCCAGCTGGACAGGTTCACCATGGAAATCGTGGAGCGG
>CAZTIX010000051.1:0-6229 GCA_964613935.1 uncultured archaeon | reverse complement strand
AACGAGGCCAACAAGGAGAAGATGAGGGCCCTGACCTACGTCCCGGAGATAACCAACTACATGGTCATGCAGATGAGGCTTCAGCCCAACCTGGAGCGGGCGGTCGACTTCGCCGCAGAGCACGGAGGGGGCAAGATAGCCGAGGAATTCAAAGAGCTGCTCTGGAAGAACAGGGTCGGGATATACGAGAGCATCGAAGAGGGCCTGGCCAACATGGCGTACCGGAGGGAGCCCTACAGCGAGGAGTTCAAGCACGCCATAACCATGATAAGGGCGTCGGTCCTTGTCCCCAACGACGTCGAGAGGGGGATGCTCTACGACAAGGCCGTGGACGACATCCTCACGTCGACCAAGGAGAAGATGGAGCTGTACGCCCACTCCATGAAGCAGCCCTCAATGTATCTCTTCTACATCGCAGTCCTTCTCCCACTGATGATAATCATCATGCTCCCAGTGGCCGCGGCCTTCGCCGGAATCCCCGTGGCCTCGACTCCGGTTCTCATAGCCCTGTACATATTCATCCTGCCCCTCATAACCCTGATATACGCCAAGGTGGTCCTGGCAAAGCGCCCCGGGGGCTACGTGCCGCCGAAGATACCGGACAGCCATCCCGAGCTTCCCAAGAAGGGGACCATGGCCTTCAGGGGCCTGAAGCTCCCCGTAATCCCCACGGCCGTCGTGGTGATGATAGCCATAATAGCCCTGGGCCTCTTCGTGGAGAGCTCGATAAAGATGTCCGAGGAAGACATAGCCACCCGGGAGGAGCTCACCGGCAAGGAGGTGGGGCAGCCGACGGTCCTCCAATATATACTCCCGCTGGCCATAGCCCTGCCTCTGGGGATATACCTCTTCGGCAGCAGCGTCAACAAGCGCAAGATACAGGAGAAGATAATGAAGATGGAGATGGACTTCAAGGATGTCATGTACCTGCTGGCCAGCCGGCTGGGCGAGAAGAAGCCGCTGGAGGACGCCCTCAAATACGTCAAGCGGTTCATGCCGGAGAGCAAGGTGGCCACCGAGGTCCTGGCCACGGTGGAGCGCAACATCATGGTCATGGGCCTGACCCTCAAATCGGCAATATTCGACCCCACCTACGGCGCCATGAAGAACGTCCCCTCCCGCCTGATGAACAGCTCCTTCAAGATAATGGTGGATTCCATAAACCTGGGTCCCGAGGTGGCCTCGACGTCACTCATATCCGTCTCCGACCAGATAAGGAACGTTCAGAAGATAAACGAGCTGATGAAGAAGCTCCTGGACGACGTGACCGGCATGATGAAGTCCATGGCGACGTTCATAGCTCCCGTGGTCCTGGGGGTGGTCGCCTCGCTTCAGCAGGTCATCATAGCGGTGGTTGCTCCGCTGAACGCGGGCTCCGGTGCGGCCGGCGAGGTGGGCAGCAAGATGGGTGAATCCGCGGTAGAGGGGGCGCAGGGAACCTTCGGCTCCTTGGGAGGGGTCGGACAAGTCGCCGGCATGGCATCGCCGTTCGAGTTCCAGCTGGTGATAGCCCTCTACGTCGTGGAGCTGGTCATAATCCTCTCCTATTTCGCCGGCAAGATAAAATTCGGAGACAACAAGACCGCGATAATGATGACCATGGGCAAGACGCTTCCCATAGCCGTCGCCGTCTTCCTGGCCGCCCTCTTCTTCGGCGGCGGTATGCTAGGAGGGATGACCGGATAGTTTTTTATAAAAGCTAACCTAATATATCCACCCACAAATCAAGGAGTCCAACAAAATGAAATACATGAAGAGCACCAGGGGCCAGGGAGGCGACACCTTCAAGCTGCTGATTGCCGCCGTGGTCGCCATGGTCATACTGGGGATAGTCACCGGAGTGTTCCAGAACATCTGGGACCTGGTGATGGGAATAACCTGCGTTTCCAGCCCGATAAACGAGCTGGTCACGAAGATACAGAGGTCTCAGGCGGGGATAGTTACCAAGACGGATGCGATATGCATGAGTGCAGGAGAGACATTCACCGACGAGTCTCTGATGGACAAGGTGACGAACGTGAAAGCAATCACCTTCCAGTGCGACGGGGCTGCGGTCTGCGAGAACGACGACCCCATAGACGTGTCCGGGGGAAATTCCGTGACCGCGATCGGCGGCGTCAAGTTCAAGGGCCTGATAGACTGCCTGGAAGGCACCCAGGGGGATTACGTCTGCACCATAACCATCCAGAGCGCTTAGGCCTAACATGGCACATCTGGGCAGGCGGGGGCAGGGAGAGTCCCTCATAAAGCTGTTGGTAGTGGCCATAATAGCGGTCATAGCCATCGCGGTGGCGAAGAGCTATTTCAGGGAGTCCTCGCGCAAGACGCAGCAGACCGTCGAGGAGATATTCTCTACACCGTCGGTCATCCCCGGCGCGCCGGCGCTTGTCCGCACGGCTCTTTCGCTCGGCTCTCCGGCCGTGTCCGCACTGTCCGGCCCTTCGGCCATGGCCGTCCAGCCCGTACTTCCCGAAGGGAGTTCAGTTTCAGCATGAGAAACCGGGGATTCGCAGGGGGCCCCTTTCAGCTCCTGATAGGGATAATAGTGTTCGGCATGGCCCTGGCCATAGCCGCCTATCTCTTCGCCCAGGTGGACTGCTGGAAGTGCAACGAGCTCCTCAAGATAGAGACCACCGAGCTCAGGGAGGCCATAACCAGCGTGGGGAAGGGCTCCGTCAACAGCAAGAAGAACCTGCTGGTGGAGCTGGAGGACCTGGGCAGCTGCGCCAAGGGCATATACCTGCGGCGGGTCTCGTCCGAATCCAGCCAGAACTGCCGGAGCTTCTGCCCCAACCATCCCAACAACTGCTGGGTGGTGATATCCGAGAGCTCCTGTGGAGACGAGCCCATAGAGATAGACTGCGCGGACATAAACGGAGACATGAGCATAGAGGCCAACCCGGACGTCCTGGGGACCCTCCAGACCACCACCAACCCCTGGCTGGAAGACGCCTACGCCTTCACCCACACCACCTTGATTCGCGTAGAGAAGACCGCCCCTATGACAATAACCATAACAAAACCGTGAACATAGCTCAAAAAATAACATGAGACGACTTGCCGGCAACAGGAAGGGAATATACGAATACGTCCTGACCAAGAGCATCATGCTGATTTTTATTCTCGGTCTGGTTAGCATATTCTACCACCTGTACACCGACATAAACGTGGAGAGCGCTGGCACGATAGCGGCTTCGGAGGCCGACCGGATAGCCAAGGAGATAGACGATGTCATAAACCTTAAGGGAGTGACCAACAAGGCGACCATCCACCTCCAGAAGGGCCTGAAGGTCGGCAACAAGGTAGCTCCCTACACCTTCGAGATAACCGAGGACGGCGTGGTGGTGATAGACTTCACTCAGCACCCCTTTCAGGACGTGGTGGGCGCGAAGGCCTTCGGCATAAACCTCCAGAGGGAGAGCGGAAAGTCGCAGGTCTTGTGCACATGGGACCAGGTACAGAGGGGCGCCTCTTTCGAGGTGACCAAGACCAATGATTACACCTACGACCCTCGGGAGTCGGTTCTCTATCAGGTGGTGACTGTAGGCATAGACGCTTCGGAGTCGTGCCTGGACAGCATGCAGTTCCGGGCCGAATACGTAGCGGGATGACAGCGACGACTAGCGCAATGAGCGGAATCGGAAGGATGAGGAACAGGAGAGGACAGGGCAACGTCTTCGGAGGCGACGTGCCGGCGATAATAATGATAGTCCTGAGCATAGGCTTCTTCCTCTCCGCCATACATCTCTCCATGACTCATTTCGGGGAGAGCAAGAGCAAGCTCAATGTGGAGGCCGCCCTGGTCGACGCGGCGTCGGTTTTCCTCAAGGAGAACGCCAAGATACGGCCCTCCGACATACAGCTGGGCTCCCAATTCTGGCAGGAGCGCATAATCAACATAGAGAAGAGCAAGGAAGTCAAGACATATGTGGAGCTCGAGTCTCTTGACTCCGGAGCACCGCAGTGCAAGCCGGGCAGCCCCTGCACTGCCGGGGAGGTGCCGCCGCAGCAGGCAGAGGTGCTTTCCAAGAGGTTCCCCATAGCTCTGAGGGGCGAAACGGACCTGGAGGTCTATCCGGCCCTGGTGAAGGTTTCGGTTTGGACATAAAAGCCTTGGACGTAAGACGATGAGACGAAACAAGAGAGGGCAGGCGGAGATAATGGACGGCCTCATCCTTATGCTGATAGCCGCAATCTGCGGGACGGTCCTGCTGGTCATATCGTCCAACTACGGCCAGATTCCGGTGGAGATATACGAGGAGACCTACTCCCAGAAGCTCGCCCAGAACACCCTCCTCTCCCTCTACCACATCACCTATCTGGGTGAGCCCGAGTCTCCTTTCTACCGCAAGTCCGTGATGGTCGCGGTCTCCCAGGACCTGGCCGGAGGAGACGTCTCCCTGTCCAACGGCGGCCCCATGATAGAAAGGATTATCAAAAAATACTCCGAGCAGTTGGGCTGGGAGTTCATGTTCACCATACTCGATCCCAACAGCATAGTGGATGAGTCCATGATATCCACGTCGTCAGAGGTCACCGACGAGGCATCCTTTGACAGGAACGTGGGCAACCCCTTCTGCGCGAGCGCCGCCCTGACCTACCCGAAGTCGGGCGGGGCCTGCTCAATAGAGTACGGCGGGTCCGCCGGCAACATGTGCTACGTCATATTCGAGGTGTGCGCCTGGCAGCCGTGAGGCTCAGGCTGACGCCCGCCTCTTCATGGCGAACTCCTCGCCGCAATGCGGGCATTTGTACTTGATGACGTCCTCCGACCCGTCCACGGAGCTGGCGCAGTTGGAGCACAGTGGCTTCCCGCAGGAGGAGCAATAGACCACCGACGTCCCCTTCTTACCGCAGTTGGGACACCCACCCTCGGTCTCGCCCATGTCCACGAACATGCCGTCGAAGTCTCCGGAATCCAACTCCTGGTCGACGTCTTCCAGACCCGACAGGTCCCCCAGCTCTCCGCCCAATTCACTCAATTCGTCCAGCTCTCCGCCCCCGAGGTCGTCGAACGAGAGACCTTCTTCGAACATTTCGACACCGGTCTCCCCCCCCGGCAGTTTCCCCGGACCGGCGGACGGCTTTGGACCGGCCTTCTCATACCATCTTTGCTCTTCCTCTCCCTGCTCTTCCTCCCCCTTTTCACTCTCCTTTTCCTCTTCTGCCGCCGTCAGCTGCTGCCTGACGTCCCCTACCATGTCCTTTAAGACGTCTTCCTTTCCGCCGCCCTTGCCTCTTCTGCGGCGAGACAGGGTTCTGCCGAGCTCTTCCTCCGCTCCCGAATAGTCGACTATCCTGCCCTCTTGGGCCTCCCGGCTCCTCTCCTGCTTCATCCGCTTCAGGGCCTTGGTAATCTCCTCGATGTTTTCTGCGTGACCGGGCTCTTCGCTCTTGCCGGCCTTCGTCTCTTCCCTCACCCTCTCCCTCAGCTTCTTGAGGAGCTCCTCGGATTTTTCCTTCTTCTTCCCGCCTTTATTCCCGCCGTAATCGCCGAGCTTCTTCTCCAGTTCGGCGAGAATCCTCTCCTTCTCGACTCTTCGCTCTTTCTCCGGCCTTTTCTTCTCCATGGCCGGCTTCTTCTCGGCCGCGCCCTTCTCTTTCGGCGCCTTCCCGGTTTCTTCTCCAGGGACCCTCAACTTCTTCTCCAGCTCCCTCTCCCGCTTGGCCCTCTTCTCACGCTCCTTGGCCACCGAGCCGCGTATCTTGTCCAGCAGCGGCTTGACCTCCTTGTCGCCGCCAACAATCTTCTCCAGGTCGCCCGTAATCTTCGTTATCTCCCGCTCCCTCTTCCTTTTCTTCCCCCTCTCCTTCTGCTTTTTTATGCCGTACCTTATGACGTGCGAAGGTATTCCGACATTCCTCCTCTTTCTTCTCCTGGCTATGACGAACTCGACCGCCGAGGCGTTCACTATCGTCATGCCCAGGAACGCCCCCAGCAGGAGCAGGGCGCTGCCCTCGTACTCGAACAGAAGGGGCGCTGTCCCCAAGGGGGAATACAAGGGAATGACCGTCTCGAAAAGGGCGACAGCGGCTGCCGGCATGTAGGCCAGCAGGCCGAAGACTATGTAGAGTATCCAGCGCTTTCTGGGAGTGAACGTCCTGACGTCGGGGTAGACGAATCTCAGGCTGTACATTCCAACGACAGGGCTTATCGCCATCAATATCGCATAGGGCAGGTAGGCCAGCATCATTACATTTCATGCGGTCGGATACCCCGACTTTCAAG
>CAZTIX010000050.1:0-6236 GCA_964613935.1 uncultured archaeon | reverse complement strand
GGTCTTGTCTATCTCCAGCGGGGGCAGGTCGGGGTCGGGAATGTAGCGGTAGTCGGCGGCAGACTCCTTGGTGCGCATGAGATAAGTCTCGCCCTTTTCATCGTCACAGCCCCGCGTCTCCTGAGGAACCTCTTTGCCCCTGGACAGAATCGCCTCCTGCCGCGCAATCTCGTGCTCCACGGCAAGGCGTATGCTGCGGATGGAATTCACGTTCTTGACCTCGGCGCGGTTGCCCTTTCCGCGGGAGACGTTCACATCCGCCCTGACTATGCCGGCCCCTCCCAGAATCAGGTCGGAGTATTCCAGCATCTTGATGAGCTCTTTCATAAAGGCCCCCGCCTGCTCGGCAGACTTAATGTCGGGGGCGGTTACGATTTCTATCAGCGCTGTGCCGCTTCGGTTGAAATCTACGGTCCCTTTAGACAAGTCGTATTGGCCCGGGTCTTCCTCCAGGTGAACCTCCCATATCCCAACATCACCAAACGGGCTGCCGTCCTCGAATGAGAAGCTGCCGCTCTTCCCGATGGGCTCGGAGGTTATCTGGTAGCCCTTGGGGAGGTCGGGGTAGTCGTAGTGCTTTCGTTTCATGAATATCTTTTTGCGGGGAATCTCGCAGTTGAGGAGGTGAGCGATGGTTATCACGGCCTCCAGAGCGCGCTCGTTCACGGGCCTGGGCTTTATGCCGGGCATGCCCGCGCAGACCTCGCAGACCAGGCTGTTCGGCTCCTCGGCGTCCTGGTAGGACGTGGGGCAGTCGCAGAAAAGCTTCTTCTCCGTCTTAAGGGGGACGTGAATCTCCAGGCCTATATTGGTTTCCCTGGCTTCCGGCATGGTAGCTCCTAGCATGGTATATTAACCTATAAGAATATTAAAGAGTGAGAACGGGCTGGACGGAATGGGACATCCAGAGACTGAAAAGCAGGATTAGGAGGCCCGTTATCGCCACGACCCTGTTAACCCTCTGGTCGTGGGCGCTGAAAAGGCGCAGGCCGTAGTGGTTCTTCCTCAGGGGGTGCAGCAGGGGAACGCCGGATTTGGTTAGAAAGTCCAGGCCCACGTGTGAGGCCACTGACAGGAAGGCGATGAGAGCGTAGATTGCGGCGAAGCCGGAGGCGACGAGCGCCGCCGACCCGAATATGGCGGCCGCGAGCAGCGAATGGCTGAACCATCGGCGGTGGCCGAAGGGTTTGTCAAGGTCGGGTAGCACCGAGAACAGAGCCGCCAGCCCCAGCATGAGCGGGTCGGCGGTAATGAAGGAAGCCAGGGCGGGTCCGAGAGCCAGATGGGCGTACCAGAACATACCGTAATTTGCCGGTCACGGGTCAAAAATCCCCCAGGCCCTTCTGGCGGTCGTCGAAGAACTTCTCTTTAAGCGGCCTGCCGTGCACGGGCTTCCCATATCGCCCGCCTCCCCCCGCGTCGTAGAGCATCCTGCCTGACCGGAATGCCTCTATTATCCCACCTATGCCCTCAGCGTATTCCTTCAACTCTCGCACGTGCGAGTCTATGAGAATCGTTATCTCAGGGCCGAACCTGTCCACCATTTCCTTCCACTCCTTCTGAATCTTGGCGCTGTGCAGCGTTTTTATGCCCCGGGCCATGCCTATCACCTCGGCCAGGGGGACTATGCGGACGTAGGGGGGGCGATGCTTCGGATGCGAGGATTCGCGCCCGCCGGCCAGCTCTCCGATTCTCTCCTTCACGCCCTTTTTTATGATTCCGCCGCACTCGGGGCAGCGCCTGCCCAACCTCTCCGCGTCGCTGACCCTGAACTTCAGGAAGCAGCGGGTGCAGGCGGTCTCGTGGTATTTGCCCTCCCGGGGGTTGAGGCCCACGTTGAGCGCGAACCTGCGGCCCCCTTTCCTCTCGACGGCCTTCTTTATCTCGCCAAAGCCTATGCCGTCCACCAGCAGCCGGTTGAACTCCCGGCCGAGGCGGTGGGGCCAGGGGCTGTGGGCGTCGCTGTTGGTCATGAAGGTTATGCCCTTGAGCTCCCCTATTCTGTCGGCCATCGCGGCGTCTGCGCTCAGGCCCAGCTCCAGGAATTTGACATACCGCACGTTCTGGCCGTAGCATTCCTCAAGGGAGTCGTGGGCCTTGTAGACGGAGGTCCAGGGCGTGAAAGCGTGGCAGGGTCCTATCAGCGAGTCGCAGTCGTTGGCGAGGTCCACCAGCTCCTCGCCGCTGAGAGAGACCCTGGGGCGGCCGTCTTTATCGATGTCGGTGGAGCTGCTCCTGATATCCTGCCTGAACCGGCGTGCGCAGTCCAGGTTGGGGAATAGCAGAAGGTGGTGGACCCTGTCTCGGCCCTCCACCTCGGCCGTTACCAGAAACCCGGATTTGGACCCGTTGTGGGTGTATATGCCGTCGGACTCCTCCCTGAGATTCCTCTCAAGGTGCTCCAGCCAGTCCGGGTTGGTGGCGTCGCCGGTTCCCACCACGTCCAGCCCCTTCCCCTCGGCGCCCTCGGCTATCCGGGGTATGTTCATGTCCCGGGAGGTTCCCCCGGAATGGCTAGAGTGTATGTGGAAATCTACGTCCAGCTCATGCATTTTGGGGTGTTGAAAAAAGAAGAGTCAGCGTATGTACCTGGAGATGTCCTCCTCGGACTGCTTGGAGGTGAGGGCCATCCTAAGGGCCTTCTCCTGCTCGTCCTGGAGTTTCTTGACCTTCTCCAACTCCTTCTCGGTCTTTTTGGCCTGCTTGTCCAGGTCGCTCATGTCCACCTTCAGATTGAGTATTTCGCCGAGCTTCTCCAGAAGGACCTTGGCGGCCTTGGCGTCAACCACCTGGCCGACCGTCTCGGCCATCAGGCAGACCGCGTCCACGCCCTCCGTCTTGCCCAGGCCCAGTAGCAGGCCCGAGGCGCCGAATATTCCCCCGCCGTCCCTGGCGGTGAAGTTGAGACCGTGCTTCTTGTGGGCGGCTATGAGCTTCTTGCTGTTGGCCGCGGCATGCACCTTGGGGGTCTTGACCACCTTGCCCGTCCCCAGGCCACCCAGGGTGTAGATGATGTCGGGCCTGAACTCTTTAAGGACCTCCAGTATCTTGCCGGTTATTTCATACTGGGAGCGGGGCGTCATGCCCTGGAAGTCGCCGGCCACGATTATGAAGTCCTTGCCGTTCTTGGAGAAGTGGTGGAATTCGTTGGCGGGAAGCCTGACCATGCCCTTGGCGTCGGTTATGACCTGCGGCGGGAAGTGGGGCGAGCACATGGAGCAGAACTTCTTGGCCTTGGTCTTGGATATGAGATGGTCTGCCGCTATCTTGCCCACCAGGCCTATGCCCGGCAGCCCCTCGATGACGGTCGGATTCTTTAGCTTGGGTTTGGACAGGAATTGAACGGTGGTTTCTTTCATGGCGGATAGTTTGGGGTTGAAGATTTAAAAAAAGGCAGGCGCTCGAAGCGGCAGACAGCAAAAAACCGGCGGTGCCTAGCCTCCTTCCTCTTCTCCGCCGAAGCAGTTCTTCCGATGCGGCCTGAGGCCCAGCCGCATCCTGAGCTTGTCCCAAAGGGTAAGAGGGAGCCTCTTCCCGGCCAAAAGCGCTGCCACCCGCCTGAATTCCACGGAGGCCGACGAGAGGGGGCTGTAGACCGTGGCGGGGCATTTGTGGGACAGGGCCTCCGCCACGTCATCGTCGTCAGGCACAACGGCGAGTATGTCGGAGTTGAGGGTCTGGGAGACGTTCTGAAGCTCCAGCTCGAAATGTTTGTTCCGCACTTTGTTGACAAGTATGCCCCTTGTAGCGGTGCTGTGTGAGGACGCGACTTCGAGAAGCTTAAGGGAGGCGCTGGTGGTGGGATAGTCGGGGGATGTGATTAGGATAAGCTCGTCCGCCGCGGCTATAACGCCGTCCAGCTCGGGTCCCATGGTCGGGCTGGAATCTATGATTATGAAGTCGTAGTCTCCCCTGACCTCCTCGAGTTTTTCCTTGAGCGAGGCCAGGTCGGCCTCCTCGCCCGAGAGCGGCGTGAGCAGGAGGTCCAGGCCGTGCCGGCAAACGGTCACCGCGTCCCTGATGCCGGTCTTTCCGTTCAGAACGTCCGGCAGAGACGGCTGGGGGAACGGCTTGTTGAAGTGGAATCCGAGGTTGGGCACGCCGAGGTTTCCATCGATGAGCAGCACCCTCTTGCCGAAATCCCCGTACAGAGAGGCCCCGACGCTGGCGGCTGTGGTGGTTTTCCCCACTCCCCCCTTGAGGGAGACCATGCCGATAGCCTTAGCATTAGCCATGCGTAGTTGTTAGGCATTTGTCCATAAAAAACGGCTTGGGCCCTTTTCACGCTATTTCCTGGAGACCGCCCTGGAAAGGGCCTCCAGCTCCTGCCTCTCCAGAATCCGCTTGAATCTCCTGGAGGGCCTCCTTCTCAGCACGAGGAACAGGAGGACTACCGCCACTGCCGAGAGGAAAACGATGACCAGGTTGAGGTCCACCGAGTACCCCACCGGCTTCGAGAGCTCGCCGGCCCTCTCCGCCGATTCCAGTATTATCTCGCGGCTGCGCCCAAGGTACTTTCTGGACGACTCGTAGTCCTGGTTGTTGAACTCGGAGGTGGCCAGCTCCAAGTACTCCTTCGCCGCGTCGATTCGGTCCAGGAGAGCGTCGGTGTCAACGCCAGAGGCCTGCTTCTTCAGAAGCTCCGCGCGCATGTCGTGGAGCACGTCAAACATGTTCTCTATCTCGTGGCTCAGCGTCTCCAGCCTGGCTATCGTGGGCTCCCCGGAGGGCTCGCTGACTTCTAGATAGAAGGAGTCGCGCAGTATCTCGACGTCCTTCAGCTTGGCGATTATGTTGAACTTGTATCTTCCGGGAGCGAGCTGCTTGGGGGTCTTCAGCCGCACGATGAAGAGTTCGTCCGAGTCCGGGTAAATGACCGGGACTACGGTAGGCGTTATCGAGGCGGGCGGGAACACCCCCTCCACTTCAAGCGAAACCCCCGGAGCGGGATTGTCCGCTCCCTGCACTACCACGGAGAGCAGTCTCTCCTCTCCCGGGAAGACGCTTATGGCCTTGGGTATGCTGAGGAAGCTCACCCTGGAGAACTGCTCCCTGACCGTCTGAGGAGATATCGCGAAGCCCTTGAGCTCGCCGCCTCCCTCTTCTTCCCCCTCTTCATCCTCTTCCTCTTCCGGGGAGGAGACGGCTATCGCCTGCTGTCCGGTCGTCGTGCCCTCCGGATAGCTCACGGTCACCCGGAAGGTGTATGTGCCGTCGGAGCCCGAGGCGGGAATGGTCAGGGACAGGGTCCGGTTGACCGTGGCGTTCACCGTCACGCTCTCGTTCTCCGAATCCGCGACGTTGCCCAATGGATTCAGGAGCTCGAAGGTCAGGTTCACGTTCTTGGGGTCCGAGGGTGCGTGCTTGGTGATGTTGACCGCCGCGTCCACGTCGTCGCCCGGCTCGAGGGTGGTGTCGGCGATGGATATCTCGATGCCGAAGCTGGGCAGCTGCCCCTGGTAGGTGAAATCGGCGTTCTCCGCAGAGCTGGTGTCGCTGGTGACCGCGGTGTGGGCGTCCTCCACCTGGGCCTTGACCCGGTAGTAGAGGGGCGGAGACTCCGTCCCTAGTCTAGAGGGGTCGGTTGCGGACATGTTGTGGCTGTAGGTGTAGATGGACTGGGTCAGGGTGCTGTATTCGAGCGTGGCGTTCAGGTAGTCGGAGCCGAAGCCGGAGAACTCGGTCTCATCGGTGCCATTCCACAGGACTATCCTGACCTTGGCAGCCTCTATGTCGTAGTAGCCGTTCAAATCGCTCACCACCAGCTGGATGGAGACGTTCCTGGTGTCGTTGTAGGTGGAGAAAGAGGAGGT
This sequence comes from uncultured archaeon, assembly GCA_964613935.1. Taxonomy (GTDB): domain Archaea; phylum Altiarchaeota; class Altiarchaeia; order JAFGQM01; family JAFGQM01; genus CAZQBY01. The sequence continues at coordinate 423 of CAZTIX010000050.1, read as the reverse complement.
GGGGCTGTTGACGCTCCGGTTGGTGTAGTTGTTGTAGGTGGTCACGGAGTCTATGGTCGGTGAGGAGTTTTCGATTGAAATCGTCGTTGTGGAGCCGTCAGCGTAAGCTCCCAAAGATAGTATCACGACTAGCAAAACCGCCACTATCTGCGCTTCCATCTTCAGGTCGGTTGTGATAACGTCTGAACCCATAAAAATCAGCTCTGGACCGCCTCGAAGGTTACGGTCCCAGAGCATGTTCCGCCGGTGCCGGTCGGGACGCTCAGCTTCCAGTAGGTGTCCTTGTTCTGGGCTGCCCCGTCGGAGAGGTCGAAGTTGCTGGCCATTGCCGGGCAGGTGTCGGCGGTGTCGTGTGTGAGCGGGCACATATCGGTCCAGGCGGCCCCGCTCGACTCGTTGTAGTGGATTTGAGAGACGTTGATG